>NZ_BCBI01000134.1:0-546 GCF_001320565.1 Pseudomonas sp. NBRC 111132 | reverse complement strand
ACTGTGTTGCAGGCGATAGGACTCGTTACCGGTTTCGACGATGTGGCAGTGGTGGGTCAGCCGATCCAGCAGGGCGGTGGTCATCTTGGCGTCGCCGAACACGCTCGACCATTCGGCGAAGCTCAGGTTGGTGGTGATCACCACGCTGGTGTGTTCGTACAGCTTGGATAGCAGGTGAAACAGCAACGCACCGCCGGCCTGGCTGAAGGGCAGATAACCCAGTTCGTCGAGGATGACCAGATCCATGCGCAGCAGAGCTTGGGCGATCCGCCCGGCTTTGCCGTCGTGCTTTTCGCGCTCCAGCAGATTGACCAGATCGACCGTGGAGTAGAAGCGCACGCGCTTGCCGTGCCGGGTGATGCCGGACACGGCCAGCGCAGTGGCCAGGTGGGTTTTACCGGTGCCAGGCCCACCGATCAGCACCACGTTCTGCGCGGTGTCGGTAAAGGCCAGACTGGCCAGTTCGCTGATCAAACGAGCGTCTGCGCTGGAGGCGCTGAAGTCGAAGCCGGCCAGGTCGCGGTGCATCGGCAGCTTGGCCATGTT
>NZ_BCBI01000133.1:0-558 GCF_001320565.1 Pseudomonas sp. NBRC 111132 | reverse complement strand
GGCCATACTAGTACTGGATGCATCTGCAGGATATCGCGGCCGCTCTAAACGTGGTAAATTGTTAACTCCGAGCTAGACTTCAGGTGGCCGTATTTATCAGATTTCCTCGTTGTGTCCTCAGAAAAAAATGCCAATACCACTTTCAGCTGTGAATATCCACCATGAAGGGCAAGACATGCTCATAATTAACTGTCAGGCAGGCCAGGCCTTCAGCTACAACGACCTTGAATTGGTTTATTCTGCTTGTCCTCTATAAGTTTGCCAGAGGGAATCACACATGAGCCAAACCTATTGAAGAAAGCATTAGGACAGTGCCAGTCTTAATCACAGTGGGGGGTATGTTATTCCCAATGAAGTCGTCCAGAAACGGACTAGGTAGTTAGCTTTTTCTAGTGCCCAACACATTAGAGGTGTGGTTTTTTTTCTCTAAAATAAGGGTGGCCATAGGCTCTTTTAACCAGAATCGGTGTAGTCAGCTGAAATTGACTTGCACGCCTGGGTCCTGTGTGTCTACTAACTTTCTCGCGAACGATAGCTAACGGATCCCCCGGGCCATAC
>NZ_BCBI01000132.1:0-611 GCF_001320565.1 Pseudomonas sp. NBRC 111132 | reverse complement strand
TACTTCGCTTCCAAGGTTGCACGATCCAGCGCGGCTGGCTTGGTGTTCGGCATTTCCATGAAGCTGGTGATACCACCCGCTGCACAGGCGCGAGACTCACTGGCGATGTTAGCCTTGTGGGTCAAGCCAGGCTCCCGGAAGTGCACTTGATCATCAATCATTCCCGGTAACAACCACAGCCCAGTAGCGTCGATCAGTTCCTCTCCGGGCAGCTGTTCTAGGGCTTCGCCGATGGTATCGATGCGACCATTTCGCACTCGAAGATCACCGACCCAACGAAGTCCTTCATTGACCAGGGTTGCATTACGGATCAGCCAAGCGTTATCTCGAACGGTCATGGTTTCAGCTCCAATGTTGAGTGATACAGCACCTCTGTCGCTGCCAGGAAGTCGTCCAACCCCATCGCCTCGTGAGGGTTGTGGGACCCATGCTGGTTTCGGATGAAGATCATTGCGCTAGGGATGCCGACGTTTGCGAAAACCGCTGCGTCGTGGCCAGCACCACTAGGCGTGAGAACGCCTTTCCAACCCTTATCACGGGCTTGTCGAACGAAAATGTCCGTCCAGGGACCATGCATGGCTGCGGGGGCGGTATCGATCCGCTTGTCGAAC
>NZ_BCBI01000131.1:0-680 GCF_001320565.1 Pseudomonas sp. NBRC 111132 | reverse complement strand
CTCGGCAAAGCGCCGGCGAATTTCGTCCAGTACCCTGTGTGCCGCGTCCAGCGCGGTATTGGGCATGACGATGGCGAACTCTTCGCCACCATAGCGGCCAATGAAGTCGGTCTTGCGCAAGCGCTGCTTGAGGAACAACGCCAGGCTCTTGATCACCCGATCGCCCATGGGGTGGCCGTGGCGGTCGTTGATCTTTTTGAAGTGGTCGATATCGAGCATGGCAAAGCTCAACGGCTGCTGTTCGCGGCGGGCGCGGAAGCTGCAGTCTTCCAGCAGTTGCAGGATGTGGGTGTGGTTGTACAGCCCGGTCAGGCTGTCGCGCACCATGCGCGCCTTCAAGTGCCGGGCGCGGGCGGCGCGGTTGCGCACGGTGGTGATCAGGTGACGTGAGCGAAAGGGTTTGGTCAAAAAGTCATCACCGCCTTCGCTCATGGCATCCAGCTGCTTGTCCAGGTCGTCCTCGGCTGACAGGTAGATGATCGGCACGCTCACATAACGGTCACTGTGGCGAATCACCTTGGCCAGTTCCGGGCCGGTGCAGGCTGGCATGTACAGGTCGAGGATGATCAGGTCGGGCTGGAAGTCGGCAAGCTCGGCCATGGTACGGATCGGGTCGGTCAGGCTGCGGGTGACCATGCCGGCGCCGGCCAGCACCCGCTCGGTGTACAGGGCCTGGGTGC
>NZ_BCBI01000130.1:0-702 GCF_001320565.1 Pseudomonas sp. NBRC 111132 | reverse complement strand
TGTAGGTTCACAGAAAAGCTGCACGCTTTCACAAATAGATGACCGGCCGGGCTTCAACCATGGCCCCTGTCGGTCACCATCAAGCCCGCCTTCGCGGGCTTTTTTTTGCCTGGAATTCCTGCCGGGGCGCCCTACTCCGCTCATTGGAAAATGATGCAGATGGGGGGATTTGAGGAAGTGATTTGATGGGGCGCTGGAAGTGCTGAGAGGGTCGGCGGGCGGATCTGAGCAGCAGAGAGATTGAGAGGACTTTAAAACTAATATTTGAACACCTTAATAGTTAATTAAGCGTACGTGTTAAGTATTAATTTGAACAATTTAGTATGGAAATGGAATTTGGTGGAAGTTGCCATTTTGGATTTTTTGTAGATTTCGAAGGGATGTTGGAATAAGATCTATGACCAACTTTTCCGCTTTGCACTGAAGATTTTCAGCCAAATCAGCTGTTTGAAGCGAGAGCTTCAGACCTGATCCAAATTGCTCCAGCGATCACGAAGTGGCCGTTTAGAAATAAAGAGAGCAAGCCGATTGCTTTAGATTCTGATCAGTCATGAGAGTCATGACCAATGAGAGAAAAGGAGACCTGAAAATGTAGAAAAACGCGATCAATCCCGAGAGGACTGACCGCGCTTAGCGAAGCAGACTTGCGTCCTCAGAACCCGCAATGTCTGCTTTTTCGAAGCGACTGTCAATCCTCTCCCA
>NZ_BCBI01000129.1:0-728 GCF_001320565.1 Pseudomonas sp. NBRC 111132 | reverse complement strand
TCAGGCCAGGTTCTGCTCGGCCGACCAGCTGGCGTACCAGCTACGGAACAGCGCGTATTGCTGCTCGGCATAGTTGCGCTGGGCGTCGGTCAGCACGTCGGTCTGGTTGAAGTGCAGGCTGTACTCGGTGTCGCCGTTCAGCACCATCAGGTGCTTGTAGTACAGCACCAGGTCGCAACCTTCATCGAACGACGACAGCACGGCCAGTGCCGCCTCCAGCTCGCGCGCCAGGCGGCGGGCACGGGCGTCGCCCTTGGCCGCCTGCTTGCTCAGGCTCACCAGCTGCAGCACTTCACGCGGCAGGGCGTTGCCGATGCCGGTGATGGCGCCGGTGGCGTTGCAGTTGACGAAGCCGTGCACCACTTGGGTATCCACGCCGACCATCAAGGTCACATCGTCGTCCTTGGAGGTGATGTGTTCGGCGGCATAGCGCAGGTCGGCGCCACCGCCGAATTCCTTGAAACCGATCAGGTTGGGGAACTCGCGGCGCAGCTCGAAGAACAGGTCGGCGCGGGTGGCGAAGCCGTAGTACGGGCTGTTGTAGATCACCGCTGGCAGCTTTGGTGCGGCGGCGAGAATGGCCGAGAAGTGGTGCTTCTGGGCGATCAACGAAGCGCCGCGGCTGAGCACGCGGGGGATGACCATCAGGCCGGCGGCGCCGACGCTGGCTGCGTGGGCGGCATGAGACACCGCTTCACGGGTGTTCACCGCGCCGGTGCCGACAATGG
>NZ_BCBI01000128.1:0-738 GCF_001320565.1 Pseudomonas sp. NBRC 111132 | reverse complement strand
GATGGTGACCTTGACCAGATCACCTTCGTTGCTGCCGCCTGGGTTGCCTGGAGTACCAGGCTCGTCAGTGACGGTAGTGCTGACCGGGGTCTTGTCCAGGGTCAGCTGTTCGAACTTGCCGACGTCGGCGCCGACAACGGTCGCGATCGACTGCACCACTGGGGGGTTGCTGCCGACGTAGACGTTGTCCGGGGCAGTCACGGTGATCGAACCGGTGGTGCTGTTGGCCGGCACGGTGATGACGGTCTTGCCGTCGCTCAACGTGAACGTCAGGGCGCCGTGGTTGTTGATCGGCAAGCCGTCTTTGTTGGTCAGCGTGATGGTGTAAGTGATCTCGCCGCCCTCGGTCACCGAAGGCGTGGCGGTCAGCTTGGCCACAACCTCACTGATGGTGTCCGAAATTTCAACAGTGGCCGGGCCACCCAAGGCCAGCTTCTCGAAGGTGGCACCCGGAACTGTAGCGTCGGTAACGCTGAGGGTGATGGAGCCGGCGTCGTGATAGACGTCATCGCCCTGAGCCGGAGTCTTGTACTCGACTTCGGTCTTGCCAGCTTCGATCGTCACTGTGTCGCCGTTCGACAGGGTTACGGTCAACGGACGGTCCAGCGCCTGGCTTACTTTCACCGTAAAGGAAGGTTGCTGGTCTTCGGTCACATTGCCATTGCTGACGATGCTTACGGTAACAGTGTCGATGCTGTCATTGATGACAGTCGAGGCTGGGGTCGGGTTCGGCGTCAA
>NZ_BCBI01000127.1:0-806 GCF_001320565.1 Pseudomonas sp. NBRC 111132 | reverse complement strand
CGATGGTTACCACCAGACTCCTCATCGGGGGCTGGACAACAGAACACCGGCTCAAGTCTGGGGGACTAGCGAGGCGAACCATGTCATTAGCCTTCCCGTCGACCTGGATTCGTTGGAGTGCATTCTGGCCAAGCGGGCCTCGGTGAAGGTTCACCATTACGGCATCGAGGTAGCCAAAGTGGGCTACCACTCTACGGAACTTGCTGAACTCCGTATGCGTTTGGCAGACGGGGAAAAGGTAAACGTCCGCTATCGAGACGAAGCCGGGCACGTCTGGGTTCACGACCGCTTCAGAAACTTGTTCTTCAAAGTGCCCGCCAAAGATGAGCGAATGGCCGGTAAGAGCAGGGAGGTGTGGAAGGCTGCCGAGAAAGCGCTTCGAGAAAAATACAATGAGCAGCCTAGCTTCGAGGCTACGCACAGGTGCTACCAGGAAATTATGGAGGATGCAGACGAGGCCCGCCGTTCGCAGACGCTCAGAAAACGACGCGCAGCTGCCATAGCGAAAATCGACAAGGAGGGTCGAGTGACCGAAAGCACGCCTCCACCCAAGGTACTCGCTGAAGTGGAATGGACCGGTGACTCTATTCCTAACATTCCGCCAGCAGCCTTCAAGGTCTCGGTTCGTCGCCCTGCTGGGAGTTCTAAGCCATGAACGCCATCAATCTGTCTGAGTGCTATGAGCATGGTGAATACAGCTTTACGCTCCGCGATCGTTTTATTCACAGCCCTCAAGTCGAGCGAGCGTTGACGCGACTAGGCGATATCCACGGCGATAGTCGGCGTACCAGAGCAAGTAAAGGGTT
>NZ_BCBI01000126.1:0-899 GCF_001320565.1 Pseudomonas sp. NBRC 111132 | reverse complement strand
TTCGACAGAACGTAGACTTCTGCGGTGAACTTGGTGTGCGGCTTGACCGAACCTGGCTTGACCAGAACCTGGCCACGCTCAACGTCGTCACGCTTGGTACCACGCAGCAGAACGCCGCAGTTCTCGCCAGCACGACCTTCGTCCAGCAGCTTGCGGAACATCTCAACGCCGGTGCAGGTGGTGGTGGTGGTGTCACGCAGACCAACGATTTCCAGCGGATCCTGAACGCGGACGATACCACGCTCGATACGACCGGTAACAACGGTACCACGACCCGAGATCGAGAATACGTCTTCGATCGGCATCAGGAACGGCTGGTCGATGGCACGAACTGGCTCAGGAATGTAGCTGTCCAGAGTCTCTACCAGCTTCTTAACAGCGGTAGTGCCCATTTCGTTGTCGTCTTTGCCTTCCAGGGCCATACGAGCGGAACCGATGATGATCGGAGTGTCGTCGCCTGGGAAGTCGTAGGTGGACAGCAGGTCGCGAACTTCCATCTCGACCAGTTCCAGCAGCTCAGCGTCGTCTACCAGGTCAGCCTTGTTCAGGAAGACCACGATGTACGGAACGCCAACCTGACGGGACAGCAGGATGTGCTCACGGGTTTGTGGCATCGGACCATCGGCGGCCGAGCAAACCAGGATCGCGCCGTCCATCTGGGCAGCACCGGTGATCATGTTCTTCACGTAGTCAGCGTGACCTGGGCAGTCAACGTGAGCGTAGTGACGAATGGTCGAGTTGTACTCAACGTGAGCGGTGTTGATGGTGATACCGCGCGCTTTTTCTTCCGGAGCCGAGTCGATCTTGTCGAACTCAACGATTGCCGAACCGAAAACTTCGGAGCAAACGCGAGTCAGAGCTGCGGTCAGAGTGGTCTTACCGTGGTCAACGTGGCCGAT
>NZ_BCBI01000125.1:0-1091 GCF_001320565.1 Pseudomonas sp. NBRC 111132 | reverse complement strand
GCCCAGGCGCTCCAGACGGGTCTTGGACTGGTCGATCAGGTAGGTCGAGGCCCAGCCGCCTTCCATCTGGCGCATTTCGCGGCGCAGCACTTCGTCTTCGGTCTTGGTGTTGCCGCGGTAGTTGATGCGGTTGACGTAGGCACGCTTGCCCGGGTCGACCACGAACATGATGTCGACCGTGTGGTCCTGGTCGTTCGGCTGTGGCACGCCGTTGACGTTGGCGAAGGTGTAGCCTTCGTTACCCAGGCGGCGGGTGATCAGCTCGGAGGTGGTGGTCATCACCTTGCGCGAGAATACCTGGCCTGGCTGCACCAGCAGCAGCGACTTGACCTGGTCTTCCGGCACCTTGAGGTCACCGGACAGCTTCACGTCGCGAACGGTGTACTTCTCGCCTTCGTTGATGTTGACGGTGATGTAGACGTGCTTCTTGTCCGGCGTGATGGACACCTGGGTGGAGGCGATGTCCATGTTGATGTAGCCGCGGTCCAGGTAGTAGGAACGCAGGCGCTCCAGGTCACCGGAGAGTTTTTCACGGGCGTACTTGTCATCGTTCTTGAAGAACGACAGCCAGTTGGTGGTCTTCAGCTCGAACAGCTGCCCCAGGGTTTCGTCATCGAACACGTTGTTGCCAACGATGTTGATGTGCTGGATGGCGGCGACGGTGCCTTCGTTGATCTTGATCTTCAGCGCCACACGGTTGCGCGGCTGCGGCACCACTTCGGCGTCGACCTCGGCCGAGTAGCGGCCCTGGGCCACGTACTGGCGCTGCAGCTCGTTACGCACACCTTCGAGGGTGGCACGCTGGAAGATTTCGCCCTCGGCCAGGCCCGATTGCTTCAGGCCCTTCATCAGGTCTTCGGTGCTGATCGCCTTGTTGCCTTCGATCTCGATGCTCGACACCGACGGGCGCTCGACCACGTTGATGATCAGCACATTGCCATCGCGGTTCAACTGGATGTCCTGGAAGAACCCGGTCTTGAACAGGGAACGGGTCGAGTCCACCAGGCGGCGGTCATCGGCCTGGTCGCCGACGTTCAGCGGCAGGGCACCGAACACACTGCCGGCGGAAACCCGCTGCAGGCCGTTGACGC
>NZ_BCBI01000124.1:0-1298 GCF_001320565.1 Pseudomonas sp. NBRC 111132 | reverse complement strand
CATCTGGTGGCTCACCGAGCGCATGGCGCGATCTGTGTGCTCTTGTTCCAGCAGGTGTTCGAGCAGCCACTTGGACGAGGCTGTGTTCGACTCACCCTGCGCAGTCAACTCCGCCCAGGCCGTGGCCATGCCGTGCAGGCGCAGCTCCTTGAGTTCCGCCATCAAATCACGCATGACCGATCTCCTCGGTCTGGCCACGCAGGCGGTCGTAGCGCGCCGTGTTAGCGACGGGGGCTTCCTTGAGCGACAAGTGGGTTTCGACGCTGGGTGGTGGTTCGGTCGCGGCCAGGCGCGCCACGACATTGAGGATGTGTTCGGCGCTCAGGCTGCCGCTTTCCAGTACCAGCTCAACAGCCACCAGCACCGCATCGAGCCCGGCGACCGGTACGGCAGCCAGAACTTGCGCCATGATCCGGTCACCGCCGGCATGACGCCCCAGACCGTGCTTAAGCTGACGCAGCGGCGCCGGCAGATCAGCAAAGGGCGCGCCGTTGCGCAGCGCACCGGGCTTGCGTTCGATCAGCGGGAGGTAGTGCTGCCAGTCATAGCTGACCTGGTCGCGATCCAGCAAGCGGACATGGCTGGCGATCAGCGCGTCGTCAGCCACCACCTCGATTCGCGTCGGATACAAACGGCTGCTGACCCACTTACCCGCATACTCACACGGCACCGAGTAGCGGTTGCGCCCGACGCTGACCAGGCAGGTGCTGGAGACCCGCGCAGGCCGCTCGACGTAACCGTCGAATGGCGCTGGCACAGGCATCAGTTCAGCGCGCTCCAACTCCAGCACTTCGGCCACACTCAGCCCGCTGTATTGAGGGTGCGTCAGCTCGTTCCAAAGCGCGCGGCAGCGCTGGCCCAGCCAGGCATTGAGTTCCTCGAAGGAGTGAAACTGGCAGTCCTGGGCGTCTAGCCAGATACGCCTGCGGCTGTCTTGCACGTTCTTTTCAACGATGCCCTTTTCCCAACCAGCGGCGACGTTGCAGAAGTCCGGATCGAACAGGTAATGCGCGCACATCACCGCAAAGCGCGCATTCACCGCCCGGCCTTTGCCCTTATTGACCTTGTCGACGGCGGTCTTCATGTTGTCGTAGATGCCCCGGCGCGGCACGCCGCCCAAGGAGCCGAACGAGCGTGTATGGGCGTCAAATAACATCTCATGGCCCTGGCTCGGATACGCCACAAGCCAGAACGCACGGCTGGCACACAGCTTCAGATGTGCCACCTGCATACGCCGGTAAATGCCGCCGACCAGCAAGCCTTCCTCGCTCCAGTCAAACTGAAACGCCTCGCCAAGA
>NZ_BCBI01000122.1:0-1918 GCF_001320565.1 Pseudomonas sp. NBRC 111132 | reverse complement strand
ATCGCGGCCAGAATGCCCATGCTCTGCAGGCTGATCAACATCGGCTGCTGGAACTGGCTCATGTCCAGGCTGATGCGCAACTGCCCGGCTGTCACGTCCTGGAAGGTGATCTTGGTCTGGTACAGGCCTTCGGCTTCGCCCAACAGGCTGTTGCGCGGGCGCTGGCCAGCTTCGGCGAGGATACGGTTGTCCACGCTGTAGATCGCCGCATGGGCCACCAGCGGGTTTTTCACCAGGTTGCCGAGCAGCACATTGAGGCTGAGGATGTCGTTCGACACCAGCAGCTCGGTTGCCGACGTGGCAGTCTGGGTGGTCAGGCTCTGCCCCAGGGCATCGGCCTGCTCATGCATGGCCTGCTTGAACTGCAGGCCCATCACGCAGGCGTAGATCACCAGCGCCAGCGCCACCAGGAAGATGTTGGTGCAGGCGATGCGCAGTGCCAGCGGCACGCGACGTTGACTCAGGGCACGATAGATCATCAGGAAGAAGTTATCTGGTTTGACTGGCGTGGGCCGGTTCACTGAGCTCGGCTCTTAATGGCATGAAAGTGGGGGGAGTATAGCGAGCCGGGTTTTGTCGGCAAAGTATCGTTGGCGCCCGATGGTCATGGAAAATCGGTAGAATGCGCATTTTTCATCGAAGTCGGAGCCAGGTTGTGCGCGAAATCGTCCTGATCAACATCACCGGTGAGGACCGTCCCGGTCTCACTGCGGCTATCACCGGCGTCCTGCTGCAGGGCGGTGTGAGTATCCTCGACATCGGCCTGGCGGTCATGCACGGCACCTTGTCGTTTGGCATCCTGGTCGATATCCCGGACAACGAAGTGGCGACTGCCCTGCTGCAAAGCGTGCAGGCCAAGGCCCACGAGCTGAACCTGCAGGCCCGCTACACCCCGATTTCCGAGGCGGATTACCAGCACTGGGCCGATGGCCATGGCGAAGCGCGCCACATCGTTACGCTGCTCAGCCGCAAGATCACCCCCGAGCAGTTGCAGCGGGTGAGTGCGGTGATCAGCCAGTACGGCCTGACCATCGAGCGCATCGAGCGCCTGTCGGCCCGTGTGGCGCTGGATGCCGAAACCGACAAGGGCAAGGCAGCCGTCGAGATTTCCGTGCGCGGCGTACCGAGCGATGCCCAGGCCCTGCGTGCCGATTTCTTTGCCTTGGCTGAAGCGCTGAGCATCGACATCGCCTTCCAGAAAGACGACCTGTTCCGCCGCAACCGCCGCCTGGCCGTGTTCGACATGGATTCCACGCTGATTGAGGCTGAAGTCATCGACGAGCTGGCCAAGGCGGCCGGTGTGGGCGAGCAGGTCGCGGCGATCACCGAGCGTGCCATGCGCGGGGAGCTGGATTTCCGCGCCAGTTTCAAGGAGCGCATGGCGCTGCTCAAGGGCCTGGATGTGGGGGTGCTGGACGAAATCGGTGCCTCGCTGCGCCTGACCGAGGGTGCCGAAAACCTGTTCGCCGAGCTCAAGCGCCTGGGTTACAAGACTGCGATCCTGTCCGGTGGCTTTACCTACTTCGCCCGCCAGGTGCAGGCGCGCCTGGGTATCGACTATGTGTTCGCCAACGAGCTGGAAGTGGTCGATGGCAAGGTGACCGGGGTGGCGGTAGAGCCGATCGTCGACGCCCAGCGCAAAGCCGAGCTGTTGCAAAAGCTGGCCAACGAAGAAGGCTTGCAGCTGGAGCAGACCATTGCCGTGGGGGATGGTGCCAACGACCTGCCGATGCTGTCGCTGGCTGGGCTGGGTGTCGCGTTCCGTGCCAAGCCGCTGGTGCGCCAATCGGCCAAGCAGGCTATTTCTACCCTGGGGCTGGATGGCGTGCTGTACCTGCTGGGCCTACGCGACCGCGACGCGCGCGGCTAGTTTGTCGTTGTATCTTCAGTGCCTGTGAGATCGAGCGCCGCGCGGGTG
>NZ_BCBI01000121.1:0-2010 GCF_001320565.1 Pseudomonas sp. NBRC 111132 | reverse complement strand
AAGCATGCATTCTTCTCCGAGTCGTAATCGCCACGCTGCTGGATATTCGAGAAGGTGGTACCCGGGAGGTTGTGGATAAGCCCCAGGTTCTGTGTGCTGAAAAAGCGTTCGACGGCACCTTTCCTTTGAGGGGCCCTGGAAGCGGGATACATGATCTCGATACCCAACTCGTTGAACCCCATGATGAGATCACCCGCGTGAAATTCCGCCGCGTTGTCTGGGACGATGCGAGCCGGCAGCCCACGTGCCCACCATTCATTTCTCACTTTAGGAAAACGCTTCAGCAGTTCGGTCTTTGGACGGATTGAGCGTTCGATCACACGAAGCACGGTTTCCGTATTTGGCGCCGACAGGTGAAGCAGATATCCCATCACCATACGAGAGAAGCGGTCCAGGACGATCGTCAGATAGGGGCGCCCAATACACAACCCCGAGGTTTCATCCACAAGCTGTACGTCCAAGAGCGTGTGATCAATCTCCCACCGTTCCAGAATCTCATGGACACGTAGGACACCCGCCGCAACGCGGTGCTTTTTGTCTGCTGCGTATTTTCCAAGCCTCTCCTTATCCACAAGGTAAGGATCCAGCTTGGCGATGTACCTTCGGACAGTCATTCCGCTTGGGATCTTGAGCTGATCCGAGGGCAAACGACTTTTGTTCCTCTCTTTAATCTGATCCTCGAACTCTGAAACGACCACGCTGACCGCAGGAATCGTGTCTTGCAGGTAGGTCTCATTGATCACCCCTTCAAGAATTGCTTCAAGCTCACCCTTGATCGCGGGAGCCCGGCCCTTTTTGGCATGCTGAGGGATGAGCTTTACTACGTTCTGGCCAATGTATTTAGAGGCCCAGCGTCGAATGGTGGAAACCGAGGGTACGCATGCATCCCCAATCTTTTTGGCGATATCTCTAAGTGTATTGATCATGTCTTCGTCACCCGGCAGCTTGTATTTACCGCGCTTAGTTAAGTCGTCCAGATACTTGCGTCGGCGCAATGCTTCATCCCCATGTTTTTTGGGGAAGCATGAGATGTCTGGAGGGATGTTCCGTACATACGGAACCTTCCCGAGATAAGGCTGATCAGCGGAGATCTCGATCTCGCGCTTCTCGTAGGCCTCATAGAACTCCTTCTCGGATAGCTTCGTGGGCTCACCAAGCTCATCGAAAAAGAGCAGCTTCCGGTCGATAAGCCTCTTCTCAAGCACCATCAGTACGCCACGAACGATGACGACCAATTTCACCCTAAGGGAAAAGGTTTGCATGACGGTGCCCCCCCTGCAGGAAGACCGGGGAGTCAGTGTCAATTGACCTATCAAGGTCAATGCCCACCACCCCAAGGCCTAACAAGCGCCAGGCTTTCCTCTCACCAACCACGCAGAGCAAATCTGCAACGGTCATAGGCGGCCATTTGTTGAAGGCCACCATTACCTCCTCCAACGCCTGATGCGAAAGCTCTGGACCGCGCCGGTGATACATCAGCCTTCGAAGATTGGTAGCCAGGGGCTCAGCTTCAATTAACCTTTCAGTGACCACCGAAAAGTTACGAGCGGTGGCGCTGAAGTAGCGCTCAGCGGCATCCAGTCGCTGCCTGACACTGGCTATCTTCAGTCGGTCGTGAGGTTTCACTTCAAACCACCACTCGCGCCCATCCGCGAGGAAAACCTGTACGTCCGGGTAGTATTTGAAATAGCCCTGGAGCGATGGAATACGCTCCTCACTGGGCTGCGGGACGTAGCCGATGACCGCAGGAGACAGCTCAAGAAGCCGATAAAACGCGCCTTCGAGCTGGGACTCCCAGGGCATAGGCTTTTTATTTTTGAGCGATGGGAAGTAGCCGCGGTAATGGTTGGACCGCCGCGTGACCACCTTTCGTACTGTCATGAAACACCTCCGAAAATCTCGAAACGAGCGCCGACGCTGCACCAAAAAATCAAGGCGCAGGGCGGGCGAAGTGAGGCCTTTCGACAGGCAACACTGTGCCGTCGAGTAGCCTCGCTAAGGTCGAAAAGA
>NZ_BCBI01000120.1:0-2010 GCF_001320565.1 Pseudomonas sp. NBRC 111132 | reverse complement strand
TTTTTTCGACCTTAGCGAGGTTACTCGACGGCACAGTGTTGCCTGTCGAAAGGCCTCACTTCGCCCGCCCTGCGCCTTGATTTTTTGGCGCAGCGTCGGCGCTCGTTTCGAGATTTTCGGAGGTGTTTCATGACAGTACGAAAGGTGGTCACGCGGCGGTCCAACCATTACCGCGGCTACTTCCCATCGCTCAAAAATAAAAAGCCTGTGCCCTGGGAGTCCCAGCTCGAAGGCGCTCTTTTTCGGCTTCTTGAGCTGTCTCCTGCGGTCATCGGCTACGTCCCGCAGCCCAGTGAGGAACGTGTTCCATCGCTCCAGGGCTACTTCAAATATTACCCAGACGTACAGGTTTTCCTCGCGGATGGGCGCGAGTGGTGGTTTGAAGTGAAGCCTCACGACCGACTGAAGATTGCCAGCGTCAGGCAGCGACTGGATGCCGCTGAGCGCTACTTCAACGCCACTGCCCGTAACTTTTCGGTGATCACTGAAAAGTTAATTGAAGCTGAACCCCTGGCTACCAATCTTAGAAGGCTGATGTATCACCGGCGCGGTCCAGAGCTTTCGCATCAGGCGTTGGAGGAGGTAATGGCGACCTTCAACGAATGGCCGCCTATGACCGTTGCAGATCTGCTCTACGTGGTTGGTGAGGGGAAAGCCTGGCGCTTGTTAGGCCTTGGGGTGGTGGGCATTGACCTTGATAGGTCAATTGACACTGACTCCCCGGTCTTCCTGCAAGGGGGGCACCGTCATGCAAACCTTTTCCCTTAGGGTGAAATTGGTCGTCATCGTTCGTGGCGTACTGATGGTGCTTGAGAAGAGGCTTATTGACCGGAAGCTGCTCTTTTTCGATGAGCTTGGTGAGCCCACGAAGCTATCCGAGAAGGAGTTCTATGAGGCCTACGAGAAGCGCGAGATCGAGATCTCCGCTGATCAGCCATACCTTGGGAGGGTTCCGTATGTGCGGAACGTCCCTCCAGATATTTCATGCTTCCCCAAAAAACATGGAGATGAGGCATTGCGTCGACGCAAGTATCTGGACGACCTAACTAAGCGCGGTAAATACAAGCTACCGGGTGACGAAGACATGATCAAGAAGCTTAGAGATATCGCCAAAAAGATTGGGGATGCGTGCGCACCCTCGGTTTCCACTATTCGACGTTGGGCAGCCAAATACATTGGCCAGAACGTAGTAAAGCTTATCCCTCAGCATGCCAAAAAGGGTCGGGCTGCCGCGATACAGGGAGAGCTCGAAGTTATTCTTGAAGGGGTGATTAATAAAACCTACCTGCAGGATACGATTCCAGCGGTCAGCGTGGTCGTTTCAGAATTCGAGGATCAGATAAAAGAGAGGAACAAAAGTCGTTTGCCTTCGGATCAGCTCAAGATCCCAAGCGGAATGACTGTCCGAAGGTACATCGCCAAGCTGGATCCGTACCTTGTGGATAAGGAGAGGCTCGGAAAACACGCAGCAGACAAGAAGCACCGTGTTGCGGCGGGTGTCCTACGTGTCCATGAGATTTTGGAACGTTGGGAAATTGATCACACCTTGTTGGACGTCCAGCTTGTGGATGAAACCTCGGGGCTGTGCATTGGGCGCCCCTATCTGACGATCGTCCTCGACCGCTTCTCTCGAATGGTGATGGGATATTTGCTCCACCTGTCGGCGCCAAATACGGAAACCGTGCTTCGTGTGATCGAACGCTCAATCCGTCCAAAAGCCGAATTGCTGAAGCGCTTTCCGAAAGTGAGAAATGAATGGTGGGCACGTGGGCTGCCGGCTCGAATAGTCCCAGACAACGCAGCGGAATTTCACGCGGGCGATCTCATCATGGGATTCAACGAGTTGGGTATCGAGATCATGTATCCCGCTTCAAGGGCCCCTCAAAGGAAAGGTGCCGTCGAACGCTTTTTCAGCACACAGAACCTGGGGCTTATCCACAACCTCCCGGGTACCACCTTCTCGAATATCCAGCAGCGTGGCGATTACGACTCGGAGAAGAATGCATGTTT
>NZ_BCBI01000119.1:0-2207 GCF_001320565.1 Pseudomonas sp. NBRC 111132 | reverse complement strand
CCGCCCAGGCTCAGCAAATGCTCGCCTTGCTCACGCCCCTCACCAATACGCTGCAAGTTGTCCTCACCCAGCTCATGAATCCGCTCGCTGTGGTCACGAATTTCGCTCACCGCGCCGCTCTGCTGCGCCGTGACATCGGCAATCCGCACGGCCGTGTCCGAGATGGTACGAATGGCACAGACAATCTCATCCAGTGCTCCGTCTGCCGCCTGGGCCTGATTGGCCGTGGCCTCGGCATGCTCAAGCTGTGCGCGCATGCCGGCCACCGAGCCTCTGGCCGCCTGCTGCAAGCGGTCGATCAGGGCCTGAATCTCGCCGGTAGCGCCTGTGGTGCGCTGTGCCAACGAGCGCACCTCATCGGCCACCACGGCAAAGCCACGGCCCATCTCACCGGCGCGGGCCGCTTCGATCGCGGCGTTCAGTGCCAGCAGGTTGGTCTGCTCGGCAATCGAGCGGATTACCGTCAGTACGCCGCCGATGGTTGCCGACTCTTCCGCCAACTGCTCGATCATGCGGGCGTTGCCTTGCACTTCATCGACCAGGTCACGCAAGCCCGACAGGCTCTGGCCAATTACGGCCTGGCCTTGCTCCACGGCGCGCCCGGCATCGCGGCTGGCATCGGCGGCGGCGCTCGCATCCCCCGCCACTTGCTGAATGGTCGCCTCCAGTTCACCGAGGGCATCGCGGATCTGCCCGGTATCGCCGGCTTGGCGCTCGGCGCCATCGTGCAGCGCGACGCTCATGCCGGCCAGCGCGTGGCTGCTGCCGGCCACTTGCTCGGCGTTGTGGCGGATGGTGCCGACCAACTCGACCAGGTACTGACGCAGGCGGTTGAGCGACGCCTGGATGTCGTGCAGTTCGCGGTTGGTCTTGCCCAGCGCGATGGCCTGGGCGAAGTCGCCTTCGGCCCAGCGCGACAGAGCCGGGGCCAAGCCGGTCAGGGTGCGGGCCAGGCGCCGCTGAAGGGTGTCGATCAGTAGCGCGATCAGCAGGATCAGGCCGATCATCAGGCCTTGGATGATGCGCACTTCGGCAGCGATTTTTGCATGCTGGCCGCGTACCTCGGGCTCCAGCGCGGCGATGGCCTGCTGCACCGCCTCCAGGCGCTGGCGGGTGCTGGCCGCCAGGGCGACGCGGCGCTCGATTTGTTCGCGGGTGCGTTGCAGCTCGGCCGGGTAGCGGCTGAGCAGGCTTTGCAGTTCGCGCTTCAGGCCTACGGCAATGTCTTCCTGCTGGGCGCTGGCCTGGGACGCCAGGCCCATCATCGCGGCGAAGTCGTCGGCGCCGGATTCGGCCGTGCGGGTTACGCCGAGCAGGGGCAGGCCGTCGACCACCTGGGCCTGGACGCGGATCAGTTGCAGCTCGCGCTCGACTTCGTCGGCCAGCTCCGGGCGGCCGCTGCTGACCAGCTTGTCGCGGGCCAGTGACAGCCGGCCCAGGTGCACGGTGGCGTCGAGCAGTGGCAGCAGGTAACGGTTGGCCTCGGCATTGCCGCTGTCGCGGGCGTAGCCGGCCATTTGTTCAAGGTTCGCCCCCAGCTCCCGCTCGGCTTGCAGCAGCAAGGCTTGTGGGTCGCCGGCCAGCTTGCCAGCGGCCAGCAGTTCATTGGCAGTGAAGGCCTGCAGGCTGTCCAGGCTAGGGCGCAATTGCTCGGCCAGCTCAACGGGCCAGTCGGCCAGGGCGGCCTGCAGCTGCTGGTTGGCTTCCATGGCGGCGGCATGGCGCAGGGCATCGCCGCTGCCCAGGTACGCCTGGATGTTGCGTGCCGCCTGGTTCTGGAACTGTTGGGACAGGCCCAGGTAGCGCTCCATCATCTGGTAGGGGCGCTCCAGGGCCCGCTGCGACCACCACAGGGTTGCGCCCAAGGCGAGGCACACGGTCACCAGCAACAGGGTGTTGAAATTGGTCAGCCACTTCAGGCGCATAGCCGCGAGCTTCCTGGTGAGGGGGAGTGGCGGCTGAAGTTATTGCGATTTTGTGACGTGGTGATGACGGCAAGGGCTTGGCGCCAGAAAAAAGTGGCACAGTGCCGGTACGGTTTTAAGTGACTTAGGGCTCTACACGCACTACGCAATTGCGCCCCGCGTGCTTGGCCCGGTACAGCGCTTCGTCCGCCGCACTGGCCATGGTCAGTGCATCCAGCCCCTCGTCCAGCTGTACGACTCCGGCACTGAAGGTGCACTGCAAATCCCGTGGCTGCGCCGGGT
>NZ_BCBI01000118.1:0-2433 GCF_001320565.1 Pseudomonas sp. NBRC 111132 | reverse complement strand
CCGCCCGCACCATCGCCGAAAAGTACTTCGCCCCGCACAACCGCAAGGCCGACGAAAACGAGCCGCGCTACGTGGATGGTCGCGCGGAGCTGATCACCGAGGTGAAGCCTGCCGTCGACGCCTTCCTCGAAGCCGGCTTTCTCAACACCAACCGGGACTTCGAGGTGGGTGGCATGCAGCTGCCCAGCCTGGTGTCGCAGGCCTGCTTCGCCCACTTCCAGGCCGCCAACGCCGGCACCACGGCCTACCCATTCCTGACCATGGGCGCAGCCAACCTGATCGAGAGTTTCGGCACAGAGGAACAGAAGCGCCTGTTCCTGCAACCGATGATCGAGGGCCGCTACTTCGGTACCATGGCGCTGACCGAGCCCCACGCCGGCTCGTCTCTGGCCGACATCCGCACCCGCGCCGAACCTGCGGGCGATGGCAGTTACCGACTCAAGGGCAACAAGATCTTCATCTCCGGTGGCGACCACGAACTGTCGGAAAACATCGTGCACATGGTGCTGGCCAAGCTGCCGGACGCCCCGCCCGGGGTGAAGGGCATCTCGCTGTTCATCGTGCCGAAATATCTGGTGAACCCGGACGGCAGCCGTGGCTCGCGCAATGACGTGCTGCTGGCCGGGTTGTTCCACAAGATGGGCTGGCGCGGCACTACCTCCACCGCGCTGAACTTCGGCGACAACGGCCAGTGCGTCGGCTACCTGGTCGGCCAGCCACACCAGGGCCTGGCCTGCATGTTCCAGATGATGAACGAGGCGCGTATCGGCGTCGGCATGGGTGCAGTGATGCTAGGTTACGCCGGCTACCTTTACTCGTTGGAATACGCCCGACAGCGTCCGCAGGGCCGGCTACCGGACAACAAAGACCCACACAGCCAAGCGGTGCCGATCATCGAACATAGCGATGTAAAGCGCATGCTGCTGGCCCAGAAGGCTTACGTGGAAGGTGCCTTTGACCTGGGCCTGTATGCCGCCCGTCTATTCGACGATACTCACACCGCCAGCGAAGAAAGCACCCGCCAGCAGACCCAGGAACTGCTCGACCTGCTGACTCCGATCGTCAAGTCGTGGCCGTCGACGTTCTGCCTCAAGGCCAACGAACTGGCGATCCAGATTCTCGGCGGCCACGGCTACACCCGCGAATATCCGGTGGAACAGTATTACCGCGACAACCGCCTGAACCCGATTCACGAAGGCACCGAGGGCATTCAGTCGCTCGACTTGCTTGGCCGCAAGCTGGCGCAAAACAATGGCGCCGGGCTCAAACAACTCATCCGCCTGATCGCCAACACCGGCGAGCGCGCCAGCCACCACCCCAACCTCGACCCACTGCGCCAGCCACTGGAACAACTGGTCAACCGCCTGCAAAGCGTAACGCTGGCCCTGCTCGGCGACCTGGCCCAGGGCAAGGTCGCTGGCGCCTTGGCCAACTCGGCCCTGTACCTCAAGGTCTTCGGCCACTGCGTTATCGGCTGGCGCTGGCTGGAGCAGGCGATTCACGCCGAGCTTGGTTTGCTAAAGGGCAACGCTGCCGACCGCACCTTCTACCTCGGCAAGCTCCAGGCCGCACGTTATTTCCTGACCTGGGAAGTACCGGGCTGCCATAATGAGCTGGCATTGCTAGAGGCGCGCGACAACACCTGCCTCACCATGCAGGACGAGTGGTTCTAAGGGGGAGCCACCGTGTACACGGAGGCTTTTGCATGTTCGATTCCAGCGCCCTGCTGCGCCAGCGCTTTGCCGCGCTGCGCAGTACGGCCGAGTTGTTTTCCCTGCGCCATGTGAAACAGTCGCACCAGGCGCTTTCAGTTCGGCGCAACGTTGCCGAACCACCGTTCTTCAGCCAGGACGAAGGCGCCATGCTCACCGTGCGGGTCAACGGCGTGGAGGCCTATGCGGCCACCGCCGACCTGTCCCAGGCGGGCCTGCAACGCGCACTGGAGCAAGCCGAGGCACTGGCCCGGCAGATCGCTCCGCACAGCCTGCTGGACCTGCGCGAGCAGCCAGTGACCAGTGCTCGTCACGACCATCTCTCACCC
Organism: Pseudomonas sp. NBRC 111132; assembly: GCF_001320565.1. NCBI lineage: Bacteria > Pseudomonadati > Pseudomonadota > Gammaproteobacteria > Pseudomonadales > Pseudomonadaceae > Pseudomonas > Pseudomonas sp. NBRC 111132. The sequence continues at coordinate 392 of NZ_BCBI01000118.1, read as the reverse complement.
CATTTCGACCAGCCCGTACCTAGCCTCGCCGACTGCCTTGGCCTGCTGGCTGCCGAATCGGCCAGCGTGCCCAAGGACAGCCGCCTAGTGGACTGGCAGGCCAGCCTGGGCCTGAGCCTGGTCGAGCAAACCTACCTGAACTCGGCCGGCGCCGAGCTACGCCATGCCCAGCGTTTCCTGTTCCCAGGCCTGGGTGTGACCGCCAGCGACGGCCAGGATAGCCAAAGCCGCAGCCTGGGCCGCGACAACTTCGGCCAACAGGGCGGTTTCGAGATCATCGAGCGCTGCGGGCTGGTCGGCGCCGCCCGGCAGGTCGCCGACGAGGCACTGCAACTGCTGATGGCCCCCAACACCCCAAGCGGCCCGCGCGACCTGCTGCTGATGCCGGACCA
>NZ_BCBI01000117.1:0-2862 GCF_001320565.1 Pseudomonas sp. NBRC 111132 | reverse complement strand
AGTGCCGACGTTAACGTGGGGAAGGGAACGATCAAACTTTTCCTTAGCCATCGATACAATCCTCCGCAGAAGAAATAGTCTTGCGCTGATAAAACAAAGGCAGATATTTTCATATCTGCCTTGTTTATATGGAGCTCTTGAGCGGACTTGAACCGCTGACCTCACCCTTACCAAGGGTGTGCTCTACCAACTGAGCTACAAGAGCGAAACACTTTGTGCAAAACCCGGCAAACTTGGAGCGGGTAGCGGGAATCGAACCCGCATCATCAGCTTGGAAGGCTGAGGTTCTACCACTAAACTATACCCGCGGAGCTTGCGGCTCTCGCTAAAACTGGTGGAGGGAGAAGGATTCGAACCTTCGAAGCTCTCGCAACGGATTTACAGTCCGTCCCCTTTGACCGCTCGGGAATCCCTCCAGATGTGGCCGGCATTCTATTTGTCTGCCGCCCTAGTGTCAAGCGTTTTTTCAAATTTTTTCAATCAAATCTGAAACTTAGCTGCTTTGACACCGCTTCCAGCTCTACCACCTGAGTGGTGTTCCCTGTGAAGCGGGCGCCATTCTATCAAGCTATTCGCCAGTTGCAATACCCTGGCAGAAAATAATTTTATGTTTTAAGTCTTTGAAATCATTGGAAAGAGCCGAAAGTACCGTTTGATCCAGCAAACGCTCGCTTTCCGGGGCCACCTTGAGCCAGCGCCCATCCGCTCCAGGCAACTGCCCCATCACTGGCAGGGTGGCAATATCCAGGCTCAGCAGGCGCTGGCGCAGTGCTTCCAACTGCTCCTGCTGCTCCACTCCCCCCACTACCAGGCATTCATCACGGCGCTTGGCTGGCGCCGACACACCCGTTTCACGTAACAGACGGATTTCTTGCTGATTCCCCTTGTACAGAGACAGTGGGGCGACTTCCTTGACCTTCAGCGGTGCTTCCTGCTGATGCCACACGTAATAGAAAACGTTAAGCACCAGTAACAGCAGAAACAACCAACGCATAGGCACCTCAATCCAATGGGCAGGCCATGGCCAGGCCAACGAAAACCAGGTCCGGTACGACACGCGCCTGCGGTACGGCCTCCCTCACCAGCGGTGCATCGCCGCCAGTAAGGAACACTGTGAATGCCTCCCCCCAAAGCGCGCGTGCCTGCTCGAGCTGGGTGCGGGCAAAGCCCTGAAGCATTAACACGCAACCGCGCTCTACCGCCTCGACGGTGGAGCGACCCGGTGACAAGCTAGTCAGTGCACGCTCAGCGGAAGCATCGTCATAGCGGATACGCCGGGTGTGAGTACGCAACTGGCTGCGCATCAAGGGCATCCCCGGGCAGATGTAGCCGCCCAGGTGCTCGCCGTCCGCAGCAACAAAGTCCGCTTTGGCGGCAGTCCCCAGGTCGATTACCAGGCACGCGCCCCCGGCCAGGTGAAATGCACCCAGCGCAGCCAGCCAACGGTCCATACCCAGGCGCTGATAGTCGTCATAACCGTTGCGCACACCGGCCATGCTCTGTGCCGGATGCGCAACGCGCGCCTGCACGGCAAAAGCCTGGGCAATCAACGCACAAAGCGCATCGGTTTCTTCCTCGCTGCGCACACTGACAATACGACAGCCCGTTAGACGCACTGAAGCCAGCGCCGCCACTGCAGCCAGCAGCGCTTGATCGGAATCGACGATCCCGCCACCTTCAATCACTGCGTCAGCAGCATGAATTACCCGCCACTTGATGAAGCTGTTACCGCAGTCGAGCTCAAGAATCATCACGCAACCTCAAACTGAGCTCACCACCACTGAAGCTCTTTTCAACTCCGTCCACCTCAAGGCGCAAGCCGCCCTGCCCGTCGACGCCAAGAACCACGCCATCAATACGCGTACTGCCGGCAACCAGTGAAACATTGCGCCCTTGCCAAAGGTGCGCCTGCTCCCACTCCTCTTGGAATGCGGCAAACCCATAGCGACGATGACGTGCCAATTCATGCTGCAATTGCTGATTGAGCGACGCTACCAAGTGGTTGCGATCTATTGCCGCACCCACCTCACGTCGCATCGAGGTCCACTCCTGGTCGACCTGGTCGTTGGCCTGCATGTTCACATTGATACCGATACCCAGTACCACATGACAGACGTCGGCCGGATCACCCACCAGCTCCAGGAGAATACCGGTGATCTTCTGCCCGCGAACCAACACGTCATTGGGCCATTTGAGCCCTACATCTTTTACGCCGAACGCCTGCAGAGTGCGCATTACCGCAACCCCCACCACCAGGCTCAAGCCTTCGAGCTGGCGCATGCCGCCATCCACACGCAAGACAAGGCTGTAATAGAGGTTCTCGGCAAATGGGCTGACCCATTGGCGGCCACGTCGACCGCGGCCGGCACTCTGCCGCTCAGCCAGCACCACAAATGGCGCTGCCTGCCCCTGATTGGCAAGCCTCAAGCCTTCGGCATTGGTCGAGTCGACGCTTTCATGGATGAAAACCGGCCACTGCTCGCTTTCGGCAAAGCCGGCTATTGCCTGAGCCTCGAGCAAAGCTAGTGGTGTCGCCAGCTGATAGCCGCGCCCACGAACCTTGTGAATGGTGAGGTTCAGCTCGCCTTCCAGGTGCTGCAGCTGTTTCCAAACGGCGCTGCGACTCACCCCGAGGGCTTCCCCCAGAGCTTCTCCGGAATGGAACCGGCCATCCTTGAGAAGATTCAACAACTTCAGCATGCCAGTCTCGACTTGGAATAAGGCAGGCATGATAGCCATGGGCTGTTGGCTTGCATAGGAAAAGGGCCTGCCGCCGGAGCGTTTGCAGATGCAGGCGCGAACACCGCGTCGCCTGCGTCGCAGGCTTGCCCGCTCCTACAGGCGCCAGATTTTTTTCACCAC
>NZ_BCBI01000116.1:0-3129 GCF_001320565.1 Pseudomonas sp. NBRC 111132 | reverse complement strand
CGACTCGTCTGCCAGGCCCAGGTGCATCAGCTCACGGTCGGCGGTGGAGTGCACAGCGACGGTTTTGATGCCCAGCTCTTTGCAGGCACGCAGGATCCGCAGGGCAATTTCCCCACGGTTGGCGATCAGGACTTTTTCGAGCTTCCCAGACATCGTTGGCTCTCCGCGATTCAAACGACGGTGAACAGCGGCTGGTCGAACTCAACCGGCTGGCCGTCTTCTACCAGGATGGCGTCGATGACACCGCCAACATCGGCTTCGATGTGGTTCATCATCTTCATGGCTTCAACGATGCACAGGGTGTCGCCCTTTTTCACCGTCTGGCCAACTTCAGCGAAGTTAGGCGAGGTCGGCGAAGGCTTGCGGTAGAAGGTGCCGACCATTGGCGAACGGATCACGGTGCCTTTCAGGGCTGGGGCAGCAGCAGCGGCTTCGGCGACAGGGGCGGCGGCGGCAACTGGCGCAGCAACCGGGGCGGCAGCCATCGGTGCTGGTGCGTAGAACTGCTGGGCAGCTGGGGTTTTGCTGTGACGGCTGATACGGACCGACTCTTCGCCTTCCTTGATCTCCAGTTCGTCGATGCCAGACTCTTCCAGCAGCTCGATCAGTTTCTTGACTTTACGGATATCCATTAATCATCAACTCCCAAAGGTTCGGTCAGGGGGCGAAATACAAAAAAACGTATCGGAACGTTTCTCTCGAACCCCGGCCCACTTAGGCCAGGGTTTTCATCATTTGGGCTGTGCGTTGGCAGCCAGTTGTTCCAGCGCGGACTCCAGGGCCAGGCGATAACCGCTGGCGCCCAGGCCGCAGATCACCCCTACGGCAACATCGGAAAAGTAGGAGTGGTGACGGAACGGTTCGCGTTTGTGCACGTTGGACAGGTGCACTTCGATGAATGGGATGCTCACCGCAAGCAATGCGTCACGTAATGCGACGCTTGTGTGGGTGAAAGCAGCCGGATTGATCAGGATGAAGTCCACACCCTCGTTGCGTGCGGCGTGAATGCGGTCGATCAATTCGTATTCGGCATTGCTCTGCAGGTACTGCAGATGGTGGCCTGCGGCGCGGGCACGTTGCTCCAGGTCCTGGTTGATCTGGGCCAGGGTCACGGCGCCGTAATGGCCTGGCTCGCGAGTACCGAGCAGGTTGAGGTTGGGGCCGTGGAGCACCAGTAGCGTTGCCATCTGCGGATTCCTTGGATTTGTAGGGCAATTCGACACAGCGCGGCGAGTGTGCCGTAAAGCGACCGCAAGTGTCCAGTTCCCGGCAATAGCCAGCACGATGTCCGAGATTCGCGCGAAGTATGTGACCAAATAATTAAATCTGGTCACTGATTTCAGGATTTTCCCCGCCTCGCGGGAAGTTATAGACCGGCTTTGCCGCGTACGCGTGCCAGAATTTGTGCAAATTCAGCGGCGTTTATTTCGCCTATCACCCGATCAGCGGTAATTTCGCTGCCGTTCGCTGCAAAGAACAGCAGGGCAGGCGGGCCGAACAGCTGGTAGCGGTCGAGCAGTTTGCGTTGCTCGGCATTGCTTTCGGTGATGTCGAAACGCAGCAGTTTGAAGCCGGTCAACTGTGTCTGCACCTGGGGCGCATTGAGCACCTCATGCTCGATCACCTTGCAACTGATGCACCAGTCGGCGTACCAGTCCAGCAGCACTGGCTGCCCGGCCGCCTTGGCTTGCGCCAAGGCCGCGTCCAATGCGTCAGGCGTGGTGATGGTCTGCCAGGCATCGGCCTTTGCCGTCGGGCTGGCGCCGCTGGCGCCCAGTGTTGCAACTGGCAGCGGTCGCAGTGGGTCGCCCTGGCCACTGAGGGCGCCGTACCAACAGGCCAGCGCGTACACCAGCAAGGCCAGGCCGAGCAGTTGCGCCAGGCGCTGGGGCGCGGTTTTGACGACGAGCTCCAGGGCACCGAGGAACAGGGCCACGCCAGCGGCGAGGAAACCGACCAGCAGCAAGGTCACAGGGCCTGGCAGTACACGGCTGAGCAAGCCGATGGCCAGCCCCAGCAGCAGCACGCCGATGGCGTTTTTCACCGTGTTCATCCAAGGGCCGCTTTTCGGCAGCCAGGCTGCGCCACCGGTGGCCACCAGTAGCAACGGTGCGCCCATGCCCAAACCCAGGGCGAACAGCTTGAGCGCGCCGCCCAGGGCATCGCCGCTGGCGCTGATATACAGCAGGGCACCGGCCAGGGGCGCCGAGACGCACGGCGAAACCAGCAGGCTGGAGAGCACGCCAAGTATTGCCGCGCCTAGCAGAGAGCCGCCGCGGGTATGGTTGGCGACGTTGTTCAGGCGGTTGCTCAGGGCCTGGGGCAGTTTCAGTTCGAACAGGCCGAACATGGCCAGGGCGAATACCACGAAGAACAGCGCGAAAGGCACCAGCACCCAGGCCGACTGCAGGCGTGCCTGCAGGTTCAGGCCCGCACCGAACAGGCCCATCAGGGCGCCGAGTGCCGCAAAGCTGGCAGCCATAGGCAGCACGTAGGCCAGCGACAGCGACAGCCCGCGTAGCCCGCCAACCTGGCCGCGCAGCACCACGCCAGACAGGATCGGCAGCATCGGCAGGACGCAGGGCGTGAAGGTCAGGCCGACCCCGGCGAGGAAGAACAGCAGCAGCGACTTCCAGTTCCAGGCAGGGGTGGTGGTGGTCGGCGTGTTGCCAAGGCCTTCGCCATCGATGGTCAGGCGTGCGGTTTCCGGTGGGTAGCACAGGCCTTTGTCGGCGCAGCCCTGGTAGCCCACCAGCAAGGTGAAGGCGCGCGGGTCGTTGCGTGGCAGCTCGATGTCGAGCACACCGTGGTACACCTCGACGTCGCCGAAAAACTCATCGTGCTTGGCTTCGCCCTTGGGGATGTTCGGCGTGCCAAGGGCGATATCGGCCGGTTCCGTGCGGAACTGGAAACGGTGGCGGTAGAGGTAATAGCCATCGGTGGCGACGAAACGCAGCTTGATGGTTTGCGCGTCGGCCTGGACCAGGTTGAGCTTGAAGGCTTCGTGCACCGGCAGGAAGTCGGCGTTGTTGGCCAGCGAAGCGGCGCCGAGTGTGGCGCTGGGGCGGTTGTCGAGCAGGCCCGTGGCGAAGGCAGGGCTGGCCAGCAGCAGGAACAGCAGGAAAAACA
>NZ_BCBI01000115.1:0-3298 GCF_001320565.1 Pseudomonas sp. NBRC 111132 | reverse complement strand
CTGAGTTCGGGATGGGATCAGGTGGTTCCAATGCTCTATGGTCGTCAAGAAATTCTGTAGCCAGAATGTCCAGATGGACAGCCCAGCGAATTCGGATATGTGATTGTGTGGTTCGTTGCGAACTTTCGGTTCGTATCATCTTCACCACCGCAATTTGGCTGACGCGCAAATTGCTTGGGTGTTATATGGTCAAGCCTCACGGGCAATTAGTATTGGTTAGCTCAACGCCTCACAGCGCTTACACACCCAACCTATCAACGTCGTAGTCTTCGACGGCCCTTTAGGGGATTCAAGATCCCAGTGAGATCTCATCTTGAGGCAAGTTTCCCGCTTAGATGCTTTCAGCGGTTATCTCTTCCGAACATAGCTACCCGGCAATGCCACTGGCGTGACAACCGGAACACCAGAGGTTCGTCCACTCCGGTCCTCTCGTACTAGGAGCAGCCCCTCTCAAATCTCAAACGTCCACGGCAGATAGGGACCGAACTGTCTCACGACGTTCTAAACCCAGCTCGCGTACCACTTTAAATGGCGAACAGCCATACCCTTGGGACCGGCTTCAGCCCCAGGATGTGATGAGCCGACATCGAGGTGCCAAACACCGCCGTCGATATGAACTCTTGGGCGGTATCAGCCTGTTATCCCCGGAGTACCTTTTATCCGTTGAGCGATGGCCCTTCCATACAGAACCACCGGATCACTAAGACCTACTTTCGTACCTGCTCGACGTGTGTGTCTCGCAGTCAAGCGCGCTTTTGCCTTTATACTCTACGACCGATTTCCGACCGGTCTGAGCGCACCTTCGTACTCCTCCGTTACTCTTTGGGAGGAGACCGCCCCAGTCAAACTACCCACCATACACTGTCCTCGATCCGGATAACGGACCTGAGTTAGAACCTCAAAGTTGCCAGGGTGGTATTTCAAGGATGGCTCCATGAGAACTGGCGTCCCCACTTCAAAGCCTCCCACCTATCCTACACAAGCAAATTCAAAGTCCAGTGCAAAGCTATAGTAAAGGTTCACGGGGTCTTTCCGTCTAGCCGCGGATACACTGCATCTTCACAGCGATTTCAATTTCACTGAGTCTCGGGTGGAGACAGCGCCGCCATCGTTACGCCATTCGTGCAGGTCGGAACTTACCCGACAAGGAATTTCGCTACCTTAGGACCGTTATAGTTACGGCCGCCGTTTACCGGGGCTTCGATCAAGAGCTTCGCTTGCGCTAACCCCATCAATTAACCTTCCGGCACCGGGCAGGCGTCACACCCTATACGTCCACTTTCGTGTTTGCAGAGTGCTGTGTTTTTAATAAACAGTCGCAGCGGCCTGGTATCTTCGACCGGCATGGGCTTACGGAGCAAGTCCTTAACCCTCGCCGGCGCACCTTCTCCCGAAGTTACGGTGCCATTTTGCCTAGTTCCTTCACCCGAGTTCTCTCAAGCGCCTTGGTATTCTCTACCTAACCACCTGTGTCGGTTTGGGGTACGGTTCCCAGTTATCTGAAGCTTAGGAGCTTTTCTTGGAAGCATGGTATCAACCACTTCGTCGCCTAAAGGCAACTCGTCATCAGCTCTCGGCCTTAGAATCCCGGATTTGCCTAAGATTCCAGCCTACCACCTTAAACCTGGACAACCAACGCCAGGCTGGCCTAACCTTCTCCGTCCCTCCATCGCAATAACTGGAAGTACAGGAATATTAACCTGTTTTCCATCGACTACGCTTTTCAGCCTCGCCTTAGGGACCGACTAACCCTGCGTCGATTAACGTTGCGCAGGAAACCTTGGTCTTTCGGCGTGCGAGTTTTTCACTCGCATTGTCGTTACTCATGTCAGCATTCGCACTTCTGATACCTCCAGCAAGCTTCTCAACTCACCTTCACAGGCTTACAGAACGCTCCTCTACCGCATCACCAAAAGGTGATACCCGTAGCTTCGGTGCATGGTTTGAGCCCCGTTACATCTTCCGCGCAGGCCGACTCGACTAGTGAGCTATTACGCTTTCTTTAAAGGGTGGCTGCTTCTAAGCCAACCTCCTAGCTGTCTAAGCCTTCCCACATCGTTTCCCACTTAACCATGACTTTGGGACCTTAGCTGACGGTCTGGGTTGTTTCCCTTTTCACGACGGACGTTAGCACCCGCCGTGTGTCTCCCATGCTCGGCACTTGTAGGTATTCGGAGTTTGCATCGGTTTGGTAAGTCGGGATGACCCCCTAGCCGAAACAGTGCTCTACCCCCTACAGTGATACATGAGGCGCTACCTAAATAGCTTTCGAGGAGAACCAGCTATCTCCGAGCTTGATTAGCCTTTCACTCCGATCCACAGGTCATCCGCTAACTTTTCAACGGTAGTCGGTTCGGTCCTCCAGTCAGTGTTACCTAACCTTCAACCTGCCCATGGATAGATCGCCCGGTTTCGGGTCTATACCCAGCGACTAAACGCCCTATTAAGACTCGCTTTCGCTACGCCTCCCCTATTCGGTTAAGCTCGCCACTGAATATAAGTCGCTGACCCATTATACAAAAGGTACGCAGTCACCTAACAAAGTAGGCTCCCACTGCTTGTACGCATACGGTTTCAGGTTCTATTTCACTCCCCTCTCCGGGGTTCTTTTCGCCTTTCCCTCACGGTACTGGTTCACTATCGGTCAGTCAGTAGTATTTAGCCTTGGAGGATGGTCCCCCCATATTCAGACAAAGTTTCTCGTGCTCCGTCCTACTCGATTTCATTGATAAGAGATTTTCGTGTACGGGGCTATCACCCACTATGGCCGCACTTTCCAGAGCGTTCCACTAATCTCAAACCAACTTAAGGGCTGGTCCCCGTTCGCTCGCCACTACTAAGGGAATCTCGGTTGATTTCTTTTCCTCAGGGTACTTAGATGTTTCAGTTCCCCTGGTTCGCCTCTTGCACCTATGTATTCAGTACAAGATAACCAGCTTATGCTGGCTGGGTTCCCCCATTCAGAGATCTCTGGATCACAGTCTGTTTGCCGACTCCCCAAAGCTTATCGCAGGCTACCACGTCTTTCATCGCCTCTGACTGCCAAGGCATCCACCGTATGCGCTTCTTCACTTGACCATATAACCCCAAGCAATCTGGTTATACTGTGAAGACGACATTCGCCGAAAATTCGCACGTCGCTCTTTCGAGCAGAACTCACAAATTTTACCTTAGCCTGATTAACCAGCAGTGAAACTGGCCATCAGTCTATTTCTATCACATATCCGAATTTTTAAAGAACGATCTGACAAAAGTCAGAAATCAACATTCGCAGGGAATGTTCATTTCTGAGTTCTGA
>NZ_BCBI01000114.1:0-3423 GCF_001320565.1 Pseudomonas sp. NBRC 111132 | reverse complement strand
CCTGCGTCGCCTGGACTATCGCGCGCTTAGAAGCAAAAGCCGAAGCAAGAGCAAAGAGCAAAGAGCAAAGAGCAAAGAGCAAAGAGCAAAGAGCAAAGAGCAAAGAGCTAGGCGCGCTGTGCTTAGCGCGGTTTCAAATCAAGCCGACGCAGGTGACAAGTCACTTCCTCCCGGTCGTGATACAGCTGCTTGCAAGCAATCGACACCCGAATTTTGCGTGCCTTGAACGTCGCCTCCATGCGGTCGAGCAGCCGCCGTACTTCGGCATAACGCTGCTTCATCGGCAATTTCAAGTTGACCACCGCCTCGCGACACAGTCCCTCCCCCAGCCAGGTCTCGATCAGTGAGGTAGTACGCGCCGGCTTCTCGACGATGTCGCACACCATCCAGTCCACCGGCTGCTTCGGCTGCCAGGTGAACCCATCAGCCATCAGGTGCTGAACCAGCCCAGTATCCATCAGGCTTTCGGCCATCGGCCCGTTGTCGATCGCCGTCACCAACATGCCACGGCGCACCAGCTGATAGGTCCATCCCCCCGGCGAGGCCCCCAGGTCGACGCCGGTCATGTCATCACCCAGGCGCTGTTCCCACTGCTCACGCGGGATGAACTGATGCCAGGCTTCTTCCAGCTTGAGGGTCGAACGGCTAGGCGCCTCGCGGGGGAACTTCAGGCGCGGAATCCCCATGGGCCACAACGCGCTGTTGTTGGCTGGGGCAACACCGACAAAGACCCGCCGGCCACTGATGAAGCTGAGCAGCAAGCGCGGCCGACTGGCATCGTCGACCAGCCGGCCGGCCTTCTCCAGCGCCTTGCGCAACGGCACTTCGAACTTGCGGCAGAAGGTGGACAATTCCTTGCCTTCATTGCTGTCCAGCACCTCCAGCCACAGGCTGCCGAACACCGGGAAATCGGCCAGCTGCGACAGCAGCACACTGATGCGGTCAGTTTCCGGCAGCTCGACAAAACCACCACGGGCCCACTGCCGCGGGAAAATCAGCTGGTTGAAGCGCAGCTCCCCCATCAACCGCTCGGCACCGCCCTTCTCGCTGCAGACAAACTCGGCGCTGGCACTTTGCGGCTTGCTTTTGGCATAGCCGGAAACACCCAGGCGGGCGGCATGTTCGCTGATTTCGGCGCAAACCTCACCCTCGAAACCGGGCCGGCAATGCATGAACAGGGTATTCATTTCTCACTCCACTACGGCTGGCGCACCACAGGCGCCGGCAGGGCGGCGATGATAAAGGAAGTTCGGAACCTGCGACATGCCCCGCCGGTCCAGAAAAGGGTCAGTTAGGCGAAACCGGTCTAACCTGACCATTCAGCCAGGTCCGTGCCGTGCGGACCGATACAGAGCGGTGCTACCGGCAAACCGTGAGTAGTTGCCGGGCACCGGTGCAGAAGGAGTTGGCAATGCCCTCGCTCGATAGCCTGAACACGCTCAAGCCCCTCAAGGTCGGTGACCAGACCTACCACTACTTTAGCCTCACCGAGGCCGCCCGCCAGCTGGGTGACCTGCAGCGCTTGCCCATGTCGCTGAAGGTGCTGCTGGAAAACCTGCTGCGCTGGGAGGACGGCCATACCGTTACTGGCGACGACCTGCGCGCCCTCGCCCAGTGGCTGGGCGAGCGGCGTTCCGACCGCGAAATCCAGTACCGCCCGGCGCGGGTGCTGATGCAGGACTTCACTGGTGTACCGGCCGTGGTCGACTTGGCCGCCATGCGCGCCGCCATGGCCAAGGCCGGTGGTGACCCACAACGGATCAACCCGCTGTCTCCGGTAGACCTGGTGATCGACCACTCGGTGATGGTCGACCGCTACGGCACGCCGCAAGCCTTCAGCGAAAACGTCGACATCGAAATGCAGCGCAATGGTGAGCGCTACGCCTTCCTGCGCTGGGGCCAGAGCGCCTTCGACAATTTCCGCGTGGTGCCACCGGGCACCGGCATCTGCCACCAGGTCAACCTGGAGTACCTGGGCCGCACAGTGTGGACCCGTGAGGCCGACGGCCGCACCTATGCCTTCCCCGACACCCTGGTCGGCACCGACTCGCACACCACCATGATCAACGGCTTGGGCGTGCTCGGCTGGGGGGTCGGTGGCATCGAGGCGGAGGCCGCCATGCTCGGCCAGCCGGTGTCGATGCTGATCCCCGAAGTCATCGGCTTCAAGCTGACCGGCAAGCTGCGCGAAGGCATCACTGCCACCGACCTGGTGCTGACGGTGACGCAGATGCTGCGCAAGAAGGGCGTGGTGGGCAAATTTGTCGAGTTCTACGGCGACGGCCTGGCTGAATTGCCCCTGGCCGACCGCGCGACCATTGCCAACATGGCCCCGGAATACGGCGCTACCTGTGGTTTCTTCCCGGTCGACCAGGTCACCCTGGACTACCTGCGCCTGTCGGGCCGCCCCGAAGCGACCGTACAGTTGGTCGAGCAGTACTGCAAGGCTCAAGGCATGTGGCGCTTGCCCGGCCAGGAGCCGTTGTTCAGCGACACGCTGGCACTGGACATGCACGAGGTCGAAGCCAGCCTGGCCGGGCCGAAACGGCCGCAGGACCGCGTGGCACTGGGCCAGGTCAGCCAGGCCTTCGACCATTTCATCGAGCTGCAACCCAAACCACTGGCCAAAGAAGTTGGCCGCCTGGAAAGCGAAGGCGGCGGCGGTGTGGCAGTGGGCAACGCCGACCAGGCCGGTGAGATCGACTACAGCCATCAGGGCCAGACTCACACCCTGCGCGATGGCGCCGTGGTGATTGCCGCAATCACCTCGTGCACCAACACGTCGAACCCCAGCGTGATGATGGCTGCCGGGTTGGTGGCGAAAAAAGCGCTGGAAAAAGGCCTGCAACGCAAGCCCTGGGTCAAGAGCTCGCTGGCGCCGGGCTCCAAGGTTGTCACCGACTACTTCAAGGCAGCCGGGCTCACGCCTTACCTCGACCAGCTTGGTTTCGACCTGGTCGGTTATGGCTGCACCACCTGCATCGGCAACTCCGGCCCGCTGGACGAAGCGATCGAGAAGGCCATCGGCAGCGCCGACCTCACCGTGGCCTCGGTGCTATCGGGCAACCGCAATTTCGAGGGCCGCGTGCACCCTCTGGTCAAGACCAACTGGCTGGCTTCGCCGCCGCTGGTCGTGGCCTATGCGCTGGCCGGTAGCGTACGCATGGACCTCACCCGTGATCCGCTGGGCACCGGCAAAGACGGCCAACCTGTGTACCTGCGCGATATCTGGCCCAGCCAGCAGGAAATTGCCGAAGCAGTGGCCAAGGTCGACACGGCAATGTTCCACAAGGAATACGCCGAAGTGTTCGCAGGTGATGCGCAGTGGCAGGCCATCGAGGTGCCACAGGCCGCCACCTACGTGTGGCAGGCTGACTCCACCTACATCCAGCACCCGCCGTTCTTCGACGGCATCGGCGGGCC
>NZ_BCBI01000113.1:0-4296 GCF_001320565.1 Pseudomonas sp. NBRC 111132 | reverse complement strand
GCAGATCCACGAGTCCATCGGCCACCCGTTGGAGATGGACCGCATCCTCGGCGACGAGCGCAACTACGCCGGCACCAGCTTCGTCAAAGCCAGCGACTTCGGCCACCTGCAGTACGGTTCCAGCCTGTTGAACGTGACCTTCGACCCAACCATCGGCGAAGAGCTGGCCAGCTACAGCTTTGATGATGACGGCACCCCGGCCAGCAAGCAGTTCCTGATCCGCGACGGCCTGCTGCTGCGCCCACTGGGCGGCGCGCTGTCGCAGTTCCGCTCTGGCCTGGACGGCGTGGCCAACAGCCGCGCCTGTGGCTGGAACCGTGCCCCGATCGACCGCATGGCCAACCTCAACATCGAACCGGGCGACCAAAGCCTGCATCAGCTGATCCAGGGCATCGAGCACGGCATCCTGATGCGTACCAACCGTTCCTGGTCCATTGACGATGCGCGCAACAAGTTCCAGTTCGGCTGCGAATGGGGCCAACTGATCGAGAATGGCGAGCTGAAGGGCATCGTCAAGAATCCCAACTACCGTGGCATCTCCGCGCAGTTCTGGCTCAACCTGTCGGCCGTCGGCGACCGCAGCACCTTCCAGGTACTGGGCACGCCCAACTGCGGCAAGGGCGAACCCAACCAGGTGGTGCGGGTCGGCCATGCCTCGCCGGCCTGCGTGTTCCGCCAGATCGACGTATTCGGAGGAGACGCCTGATGCAACATGCTTTCGAAACCCTGGTCGGGGATGTGCGCGCCGCCCTGCAAGCAGGCGAACAGTTCACCCTCGGCTACAGCGCCGAACAGTCGCAATTCGTGCGTTTCAACCACGCCAAGGTGCGCCAGGCCGGTGAAGTGAGCCAGGCCAGCGCTCAACTGCGGCTGGTGCACGATGGCCGCCAGGCGGAACAGCAAGTGACCTTGAGTGGCGAGGTGCAGGTGGACCGCCAGCGCCTGGCCGATGCTGTGGCGCAATTGCGCCAGACCCTGCCGCTGTTGGCCCTCGACCCCTACCTGCGCCTGGACGAAAGCGCCTGGCACAGCCACAGCCTGCAGGCGCAACCACTGCCGGAGCTGGACGAAGTGCTGGCCTTGCTCGACAGCGAGGCAGGTGACCTGGACCTGGTCGGCATCTACGCCGCAGGCCCTATCTGCCGAGGCTTTGCCAGTTCGTTCGGGGCCTTTGGCTGGCACCAGGCCAACAGTTTCAACTTCGACTGGAGCTTGTTCCACGAAAACGGCCAGGCGGTGAAGGCCAACTATGCCGGCCAGCTGTGGAGCGCAGACGACTTCATCGCACGCCTGCGCCAGGCACGTGAACAACTGGGCTTCCTCGGTCGCCCGGCGATCACCCTCAAACCGGGAAGCTACCGCGCCTACCTGGCCCCGGCAGCCATGGACGAGATCGCCGGCATGCTCTGCTGGGGCGGTTTTTCCGCGCAGGCCCTGGCCACTGGCAACAGCGCCCTGCAGCGCTTGTACAACGGCGATGCACGGCTGAGCCCGCTGGTGAGTTTCACCGAGCAGGTCAGCGGGTCGCTAAGCCCGGCGTTTTCCGACGAAGGTGCGCCGCGCCTGGATGTGCCATTGATCCAGCACGGTGAGGCGCTGCAACGCTTGATCAGTGCGCGCAGTGCAGCCGAGTTCGCGTTGCTGGCCAATGGTGCCGACAGCTACGAATCGCCGTGTGCGCTGAGCCTGGCGCCGGGTAATCTGGCCAGCGAGCAGGTGCTTGAGCGGCTGGGCACCGGGCTGTACATCAGCAACCTGTGGTACCTGAACTACTCTGACCTGCCGGCAGCACGCATGACCGGGCTGACCCGCTTCGCCACGTTCTGGGTGGAAAACGGGCAGATCCAGGGGCCGGTGAGCACCATGCGCTTCGATGATAGCCTGTACATCTTGCTGGGTAGCCAACTGGAGGACCTGACCCGGGAGCGCGAGATGATCTTGTCGACCAGTACCTATGGACAGCGCAGTACCGGGTCGAGTCATTTGCCCGGGGCACTGGTCAAAGGCCTGACCCTGACACTGTGACTGGACTTGCCGGCCCTTTCGCGGCTAAAGCCGCTCCCACAGGATCTCCACTGCCCTCAAATGTGGTGATATTCCTGTGGAAGCGGATTCATCCGCGAAGAGGCCGGCACTGACAAACGAGGAAGTCATGCCCGAACGCACCCCGCTGGACCCCGTCACCGCCCGCTGGATCCCCTGGGTGGTAGCCATCGCCTTCTTCATGCAGTCCCTGGACGGCACTATCCTCAACACCGCGCTGCCGGCCATGGCCCGCTCGCTGGCCGAAGACCCGCTGCGCATGCAGGGCGTGATCATCGCCTACATGCTCACCGTGGCCCTGCTGATCCCTGCTTCGGGCTGGATCGCCGACCGCTTTGGCACCAAACGCATCTTCTTCAGCGCCATCCTGCTGTTCAGCTTCGGCTCGCTGCTGTGCGCCGCCGCCAACAGCCTCGGTTTCCTGATCTTCGCCCGCGTCGTGCAGGGCCTGGGCGGTGCGCTGATGCTGCCGGTCGGGCGGCTGGTGGTGCTGCGCGCTTACCCGCGCAGCGAACTGGTGCGGATCATGAGCTTCATCACCATCCCCGGCCTGCTGGGGCCATTGCTGGGCCCGACGGTTGGAGGTTGGCTGGTGGAAATCCTCAGCTGGCACTGGATTTTCCTGCTCAACCTACCGGTTGGCCTGATCGGCTGCATTGCCGTATGGAAGTTCATCCCGGACCTGCGCGGGGCCGAGCGAACCTCGTTCGACGGCCCCGGCTTCCTGCTGTTCGGCGCGGCGATGGTGCTGATCACCATCGCCATGGAAGGCCTGGGCGAGTTGCACCTGCCGCACTTGCGGGTCATGTTGCTGCTGTTCGCCGGTATGGCCTGCCTTGCCGCCTACTGGCTGCGCGCCGGGCGCGACCCGGAGCCACTGTTCTCGCCCAGCCTGTTCCGCGTGCGTACCTTCGCCATCGGCATCCTCGGCAACCTGTTCGCCCGCCTGGGCAGCGGCGCCCTGCCCTTCCTGGTGCCATTACTGCTGCAGGTGGCGCTGGGCTACTCACCGGCGCAGGCTGGCATGAGCATGATCCCGCTGGCGGCGGCGGCCATGCTTGCCAAGTCCATCGCCAGGCCGCTGATCGAGCGGTTCGGCTACCGCATCATCCTCACCGGCAACACGTTGCTGCTGGGCCTGCTGCTGGCCAGCCTCGGCCTGGTCGACGAGCAAACGCCCTACGCCGTGCTGTTGATCCAGCTGGGCCTGCTGGGCGCGGTCAACTCCATGCAGTTCACGGCCATGAACACGGTAACCCTGATCGACCTGGACGACGCCAGCGCCAGCAGCGGCAACAGCCTGCTGTCGGTGGTCGCGCAACTGGCGCTGAGCCTGGGCGTGGCCTGCGCCGGCGCACTGCTCGGCGGCTTTACCGCAGCGGGCAGTGCCGAGGGCGTGGAAAGCACCCTGGGCGCCTTCCAGCTGACCTTCGTCACCATCGGCATCATGGCCATGCTGGCGGCGGCGATCTTCCTGCAACTGGCGCCGACGGACGGAAGGCGTGCCCGTCGTCCGGAACAACACATGGAACCATAGGGCGAATGGCCACGAGGCTGGTAGACTGTGCGGCATTTTTCGCTTCGCAACGCAGGCCCGCCTCGTGACCACCGAATCCACCGCCTTTGCCACTCTGCCGTTGTCCACCGCCATGCTGGCGAACCTGGACGCCCTCGGCTATGCCTCGATGACGCCGATCCAGGCCCAGAGCCTGCCAGTCATCCTCAAAGGCCAGGACCTGATCGCCCAGGCCAAGACCGGCAGTGGCAAGACCGCCGCCTTCGGCATCGGCCTGCTCAACCCGATCAACCCGCGCTACTTCGGCTGCCAGGCACTGGTGCTGTGCCCTACCCGCGAGCTTGCCGACCAGGTGGCCAAGGAACTGCGCCGCCTGGCCCGCGCCGAGGACAACATCAAGATCCTCACCCTGTGCGGCGGCGTTTCGCTGGGCCCGCAAATCGCTTCGCTGGAGCACGGTGCGCACATCATCGTCGGCACCCCAGGGCGCATCCAGCAACACCTGGACAAAGGCACCCTGGTGCTCGATGGCCTCAACACCCTGGTACTCGACGAAGCCGACCGCATGCTCGACATGGGCTTCTTCGATGCCATCGCCAGCATCATCGGCAAGACCCCGGCGCGCCGCCAGACCCTGCTGTTCTCGGCCACTTACCCGGCTGGCATCAAGCAGCTGGCCGCCGACTTCATGCGCAACCCGCAGCAAGTCAAGGTCGAGAGCCTGCACACCGACAACC
>NZ_BCBI01000112.1:0-4401 GCF_001320565.1 Pseudomonas sp. NBRC 111132 | reverse complement strand
GCTTCGCAGTACAAGGCTGCCCATCTCTTTCTGGCAAGTTAGGTCTGCACCAATGCGTAAGATTGGCTTGTTTCTTCGGCGTTCTATCTAGAGGAACACCAAGAACCAGGTGATTCCCCAGAAACAACCTCATCCCCCCGGACCGATCATGACCCGCCACTCTGTTGAGGGATCGTAATCCTTTCAGTGTTTTACAAAAAATTTAACCCCCCTAACCCTCCACAAGCGCCAACCCGTTAATTAATGGGTGATTTTTCTGACCCTTCGAAGAAGTGTAGGAATAAAGCTACAAATGCCAGAAAGAATTCCTACGCCGATCTTCCACTAAGAATTCCGGGCAGATCTTGAACCAAGGAAAAAACAAGTGATACAAAAGCCCTGCGCAAAAAGCGCACTCAAACCAACTCTATAGGAGCAGTAGCCATGGGACGTCGTCGTTCTGAAATCAATACTCTGCAAATCCCTCGCGTGGTGAACTACACATTTACCGAGTCCGAGGTTGAGTTCCTCAACATGCTGTAAGCCATAAACCAGAAGGGGCTTAGCCCCTTCTGGTCCGACATAGGAGCTAGAGATGATTACCGAACGCGAGCTGACCACAGAAGAAGCATACAACCGCCTGATAAGACTGCATCAGCACTTGGGCCTTCACTCGAAAACAAAACTATCAAAAAATAATAGCTTGGTCGCCACATGCCACTTATACAACAGCGCCTACCAAGAAGTGTCCTGCGGTGCAGGAAAGGGAGAACACTGTGAGCTAGGAGCTCTTGCTGAAAGCTTAGAGCATTACTTTGTCGACAAGTCGACACCAACCACCATCGCAAGCGAAAAAATTTTGCAGTCGATAGACCCGTTTGACGACTGGCTACTAAAGTCAATCCCGCCTCATTGCCAAATACCTTACTTTGGACTTCAAGCACTGGACAGCTATGACGAAATAAAAATACCCGCGATACTGATAGCCCCCTCCTCCAGAAATACCGATGAGATTGAGAAAACCGCGGCAGGGTATCTTGCCAAATATGCGACCAATTCTGGCACAGCTATTGGCTGTACTGAGAGCGAAGCTCTCTTACACGCCATAAATGAATCTATCGAACGCCACACCCTGTCGATGTACTATCTATCGCTTTGCAACCTGACCTCCCCCCTAGAGATCTACCGACCCTCCAATTCATTTCTGGAAGACACCTTCACTCACGACAAGAAACTTTTGCGCCACGCAAGCAACCTAGAAATATACTTGACCCACGATTTCTATGACGTTCCATTTTGCATTGCTATCTCTCGCAACAAAAAAGAAGGCTCTCTCAGCGGCATCGGCTCGGGAAGCTCCATAAACCCATCGATTGCAATGTACCGCGCTGTAACTGAACAGATTCAGTGCGAACAACTTTCCGGACCGAAAGAAAAACAAGAAGATCTCGCCACGAAGAAAGTGCTTGCCTACTCAGAAAAACTTTCTCAACTTCTACACCCACGCCCTAAGTACAACGTGCCTGAATATCATCCACCTCGTATAGAACTCAGCGTACGCGGACAGATCAAGCGCACGCTAATCAACCTGGGCAAGAATAATAAAACCGTATTCTACCGCACCCTATATGAGCACCCCGACTTCGCCACAGTCGTACAAGTTTTTATACCCGGACTGGAGCGCTTCCATTTGATAAGGTCCGGGATTCCAGTCGCGCCGCAAAGCGCGTTCAAATGCATAAGGCAATGATATGCATATATACCGAGGCATACTCGCCGCCCTGAGCGCGACCTTAGTTCTCAAAGTCGCGACCGTCGTACCTGCCCTGATCCTGGCTGACATTATCGACAACCTGTCCACCTCGGCCTCGTCTTCTCTCGTTCTGCTCGGTGCCTTCATATGCCTTGTCGCCCTACAAGCCTCGTTGACCCCTTTGCAAGCCTGGTGCCTGGCGCGGCTCTGCCAGGAGCGCGTGAAGCAGCTTTCCATGCGCTGGTGCCGAGGGTTGCTGGACAAACGCTTCGAGGCCTATGGACAACTCCATGGCGGAACCTTGGTGAAGGTACTGGATAGAGGAATTACGGCCCAGGAGCGATGGCTAGGCTTTCTGATCGGCTCGGCATGGCCGGTACTGGTCGAAGCTGTGGTACTGATCACGCTGTTCACGTACCTCGGAGCTACCTCGGTATTGATCGGCCTGGTCCCCTTGAGCTTGGCGTATCTGTGGGCAAACGACCGGCTGGTGCGCTGGCGCCGGCCCCGTATCGAGGCAGTCAACTCGCGGGAGGACGAACTGGCGGAACAATGGGTTGATACCTTCGCCAGCGCCTCAACGGTCAAGCTGGAGAAGGCCGAGGATGCCGCAATGATTCCCGTGAACCAGACACTGTCGGGCTATGCCGACTCAGCGGTAGGGGTTGCCTACAGTGGCGGATGGCTTCAGGGCTTGCGTACTCTATTCATTGGCCTGGGCAGTGGTGGTTTGCTCTTGTGGGGTATCCAAGATCAATCACAGGCAACACCGCATCTGAGCCTGGGCGAGCTTGTTGCCCTCTTTACCCTGGTGAGTGGATTGCTCGCCGGCGTTGCACAACTGGCGGAAGCCTGGCGGGTGCTCGACCAATTCAGACTCGACAAACGCAAGCTCGAACACTGGCTCGGGCTTCCTGTGTTCGGACCGACAGTCTCCATAGAGGCAGAACCCAAAAATGAAAACGCAGGGCTTTGCATTACCCCCTGCCAACTCAGCGCTCGAAACGCGCTGCAACTGCTGATCGATGAGCCCTTGGTAATTCGTGCAGGAGAACGGGTCGCACTGGTTGGGCCCAGCGGGTGCGGCAAGTCGACACTTCTGCATGCGCTGGCAGGAACGGTATTCCAGTTGCGCAAGCATGTTTACTTGCACGGCAGATGCCTGGCTGCGCTCGGCGCGTGTGAGCAGTTCCGTCGTTTACGACTCTGCCCTCAGGATGCGTACTTCTTACCCGGTCCACTGCCTCGCGCAGTCCTGTTCGAGCATGCTCATGATCGCGTTCAAATCGAACGGTGGCTTGAACACCTGGGGCTGAGCAAAGACTGGTACGAGCTTGATCTGGATGCACGCGCGGAATCCATTTCGGGTGGCGAAGCACGCAGGCTGATGTTGCTTCGCTTGCTTAACCGGCCCGGCGAATTCAATTTTTTTGACGAGCCCACAGCTGGGCTTGATGCCGGATCGGCTGCGCGAACCTGGGATCTGCTGTTCGAAACATTCCAAGGGAAAGGGCTGATCTGCGTAACGCACGATCAGAGTGCCCTGTCACGCTTTGATCGGGTGATCACCATGAGCGAGGGACGGATCATCAACCAAGTGAAAACGAAGATCGCTCAGGACGCTGGGCTACCGGGCGCTCGCACATAACCTACATTGCATTACCAGACCCTGTAGGAGCGGCCTTGTGTCGCGATCCGCCGCGCGGGCGGCGCTCGATCTCACAGGCGCAGAAGTTGTTGTGGCGGACACCTGTCAGCCTTCATGCAATCCGAAGGCGACCACTCACTGCTTCATGCCCAACTCGGCATCATCCATCAGCGCCTTGGCCATGGCGCTCAGGTAGTGGGCAGCCCAGATCATCATCGGCTTCTCGTCCATCAGGCCGGTGATGGTCAGTTCGCGTACATAGCCCATCAATTCCGACGACTGCTCGCGGACGTCCCTGCAGGGGATGCCGGGCTCGATTCGGAACAGTGGATGCGTGCCGTTTTCGCCTTGGTAAAAAGCGGTCTTGCCGACGGTGAACTGGGTGTCTTCTGTTGTCATTGTTCAATCCCCTGAAAATTCTCTAGTGCCTGGGCGGGCCCTTTCGCGGGTTTACCCGCGAAGAGGCCCGTCCAAGCGACACATCACACAAGCCTTAATGCAAAGGCCGAGGCCCTACGGGCATCTGGGCTGAAGCAGCATTGCCTGATGCACCACGGTGGCGGCACATAGCGCGTAGTCCGTGGCCTGGATCAGGGTGTCTTCAAGGGAATGGGCGTTATGGGGTGGATCGAGGACTATCTTCAGCATCATGGTTCACCTAGTGATAAAGGCCACCACACACCTGCTGTCAAACAAGAGGGTGGCAGCTGTACATGGGTTGACAGACCGGTAGGCAAACCAAAACCCGGCGCACACGAAGTGCCCCATGCACAGCTGCCATAAAGGCAGAGCCATGCGGTTTGACCTAAGCAGCCTGTCAAAGCCGGTCACTGATTTGGCAGCGACCACCCGAGACTAGGGCCCGATCCAGAGCACCGCAATGGCTTGAAGGGGTTTGGGAGTATGTTTGGGAAATGGACTACATGGAATAGGTGAAAACCTAAAATTGTCTGCCGAAACTGGCCGGAATGCGGTGAGGCTGGAAGGTGTTCGACTCACCCTTTGCAGCGCCTGTGAGATC
>NZ_BCBI01000111.1:0-5527 GCF_001320565.1 Pseudomonas sp. NBRC 111132 | reverse complement strand
GGCGCGACATTGAAACTCAAGAGCCTTTCAAGCCAGAGTCATCCTGTACAACTGTCTGCTTGCATCTTCAAATCGTCGATCATCTGATTCCGGATCGGCAACGGCAATACGCAGTAGGCGCCAGTAATATGCTCTGGGCTACAAGCGTGTCAGCGGGGAGAATGCTTCGATTGGTATTGCGGGGAGCTGGTGTAGTTGTGTCTACCAGTTAATACAATAATACAGTATTTTGGCCAGAAGTCAATAGGTAAGTGTAAATAAAGTTGCAATTTCTTGAACTTTGTGAGCCGCACGTGCCATTCGTTGGCTACACCACGGCAACAAGTAAGCAGAGTTCAAGGTGCCTGTACCAGAATGCAACCGGAAGTAGCTCAGGTTGACCAGGTACAACAACTGGCTTGCCTGCGTGTAAGAGCACGCTTGTACGTGAATTCCACTGCCCTACCACCCACGGCGACCGCCAGATTTCACACAGGAACGCGATTCAATGTGCTGGTACGCTACCCGCACCCTACACTTTGCCCGACAGACACAACCCGACACCGCCCTACATGACTAAATTGACCATTGGCCGCATGGCAAAGCTGTACGGCCTGCATCGCTCGACACTGCACGAGGCCGTCGCCAAAGGCCGCGTCACTGCTGGCCATGACGGCAAAGGTCAGCGGGTAATCGACCTGTCCGAGATGATCCGCGTGTACGGTGAGCCAGTCGGGCGCCCTACACCACCGCCCGACACCCAGACACCAGCGGAAGACAGCCACCCTACACCGCCAGACACCCCTGCTGGATGGGCAGAACTGGTGAGCGAGCTGCGGTTGCTGCGAGAAGAAGTAGCAGGGCTTCGGCAGGAGCTGCGGTTGATCGAACACAAGCCAGCGGCACCAACTGCACCAGGCACACCAGAAGTCGCGGAAACGGCCCCAGAAGAAGGAGCAGCGGCACCGCAACCAGTCGCACCGGGAGCGTCGGATCAAGCATCTGTGTCAGGCAGGACTGGCCAGTCTGCCCACGCCCCGGCAGCTCGCACCTTCGGTGACATTTTATCAAGTTGGGAAGCTTAAAAGCCTTGTGGGCTGGCGCGGACGGGATAGGCTCGGAGCTTGAGCCTGAGCAGTAGCTGGATACAACTTCCCCTTAGGTGAGCACGTAGCTCATCCCCGGGGAAGTCTCCAAGTAATCGAGGGCAGGCCCGTCGCCGTCGCCGTCGCATCACTGGGGTTAGTCGCGGATGCTCGCACCAACCTAGGCAGTGTGTTCACGCTGGTCAGAGAACCGTCCTCTACCAACCCAACCTGAACTTGGTGGGGAAAGTCACTCATCTCCCCTTGGTCGCGGTCTGCCTCACCTGAAGAGGGCACTGCGCGGGAGGCTGCTCGCCAACGTCCACGCTCTGCAACTGCTTCAGACAACTTCACCGCTGGCGCGTTTGACCAACCCTGCTTGTCGGCGCCTATCAGCACACGTCGTACCCAAGTGACACTTATCCAACCACCGATACGAGTGGCAGACCGTTGGGCAATAGAGGGGTTGTGTTGGGGAACGCACGCGCTAGAATGGCGGGTACGTGGGCCAAGCAACTTATCCTTGCTGGTCTGCGGGTTGTGTTCGGATGTGATGATCCTTGCACTACCAAATCTGAGAGCCACTGCCCGGCAAGGCGGTGGCTTTCGTCTTTCTGATCCTTGGAATCCTAGCGGCGACATCTTGCGATGGCAAGGCGTGGCCTCTCGCTACCAACTTTCCAAGCGCCTGATACCCCGTAACTTTTCAACCAGGTACTCGCCCAGGGCGAATATCTACGGCATTCCGTGGGCGGCAATATCGTCTGGGGAATCGGTCAAACTCGGCTAACTGTGGCTCGGTGTCTAATGCCTATCAGGCTCGCTACGGCCGCTGCTGCGGCCAATCGGCGAATATCTAGGGGTGAATACCGCCCACCCGCCAAAGTCGCTGTAATCGCTTCCTACGGCCTTCCAGCCCCTAGAACACGAACTGGTGGTAGGTCGCGTCTACTTCTGACTGCGTGATACCGATGTACGCCATGGTGACGGCTGGGCTGCTGTGGTTCAGCACCTTGCAGATCAGCTCGATGGATGCACCGCCGTTGTACATCAGCCACCCGCGTGTCTTCCGCATCGAGTGCGTGCCCAGCTGAAACTTCATCTCAGCCCCTACGGCCTTGAAAGCGTTGGCGACGGCCACGCGGCTCACTGGCTTACCTTTGGCCCGGTTGCTGTCCACCTCGAACAGGTACGTGTGAGTCGGGTGGGCTGCCCTACGACGCTCTACGATGGCCTTGGCAGCCGTGTTCAGCTCGATGTCGCGGGTCTTGCCGGTCTTGCTTTCCTTGATGACCAGATTGCCGCCCTGAACGTCCTCGAACGTCAGGCTCAGCAGATCGCTGATACGAAGGGCCGTGTTGACGCCGAATCGCCAGATGTCAGCGTACAGGGTATTGCCTTTGGCATTTCGGGTCAGTCGGCTACCAACTTCTTCAGCTTTGCTCTGGCTTTTGACCGCTTCGACGATGTTCATTTCTTATTTACGTTCCGTTGAATTTCGTAGGTTGTGTTAATTAGAGCACAGAACTTTACGCCAAGTCCAGTGTTTCCGGGGGTTAGCTAATTTACAGAATTCTATTGTGTAAATTAGGAGGTGCTTTGAACGAACAACGGATCGAGCGGGAATCAGGCAAACAGCCGTAGGACAAGTATCAACGCCATGAAGATCAGCCATCCAGCAACGGCGGCGCCGGTGACAACGAGTACGAGTAAAAGGTGTTCCTTCATATCTTTCCTTAGGCGGATGAGGGGCTCCCTCAGCACCATATCCTCTTACACATCCAATGTGGTGTGTCGCCTCAACGGGTGATCTGGGAGACGCCCCAATGGGTGGTGTACGGGCATAGTGCTACCGCCTCGATCCGGTTTCGGAAAGTCGGACCAGGTCGCCCAGGCTGGGTCGCTTACGCTGGCGCCTGCAAACGATCTTTACCCCGGCCAGTAAGCGGGGTTTCGTCACTCGACAATTTGCAGGCAACTGGTCGTGACGACCGGATACGGGCAACCCCAACAAGGAGATTCACCATGAAGCACCTACTGTCTGCTGCCGTGTGGCTGCTGAAGACGATCTGCACCGAACTGATTCGCATCGTTCTGCGACACGCATTGCGAGGTGATCGGGCGGAATAACGCCGCCACGGCGGGAAACAGCGTGTGCGGGTCGATTCTCTTAACCCACCTGTAGCGTAGGTCGCGTGAATAGGCGCTTGCAGCAGATCGGTTGCCGCTGTGAGCCGTGGCCTACGCCCAACCCGATTAGTTGTTGGTCGAATAATGACCAGTTAATCAACCTCGGTTTCAATGTCTGCGAGCAAGCGTTTGTTGATGACCCCGTACCGGCGTACCCGTACATCACCGAACAACTTGGTCAAATCGTGGGGCCGCTGGCTCAGAATCTTGTTCGCTTTAACTTCGCACCAGTCTGGTGTGACCCGCCGATATACAACCTTCATCGTCACCGGGAAGCACTTATCGGCCAGCTCTTGAAGCCCTGCCACCTTACTTGTGGTGTACATGGTCAAGTACGCCTGCCGTACGTTGCCACGCCTAGGGCTTTGCAAACTTTGAACTCGAATCAAGAACGGTTGATCTGCAAACTTCCTGCCCAGCTCTTGCCTGAATGTCTTCTGGTCAATTAACAGGTTCTTACTGTCCTCGGGCGTCTCGTAGAACACCGAGTACTGGTAGTTCCATATTGGGGCAAGCAAGTAGTTGGCAAACTTTCGCTTGGTCTTGTCTTCCGATGATTCCACTTGCTGTTCCCATTGGTGATGGCTTACCGGATGAAGGGGATAGGCCATAGAATCTTCATTTGCACCTCCTAAACCTGCACGGATCGCCGTACCGATTGCACGCACTGGCGTGGGTAGGCTTAGTCTCTGTCCGGCCCTTTAACTACGCGGGCTGTGTGGCAGTCTTGTCACCGTGGGTTCTGGGGCGGGTCAAGTGGATGATTCTGCTTTTTTAGTGCGGTGGTATCAAGGGCCGTCAACGGCCCCGATTCTTGCTCGCCGTGGCCTGTTCATCGGCCCGCATAGACTTGACGTAGCACCGCATGGCCCACTCGATGAAGTCCCGAACAGGCATCTCATGGCGCCGTGCGTGGTAGCAAAGGCCATGGAACTCATCCGCCGTAAACGATACGCCAAGGGCCTTGGTGGGCAGCGTCATGCCGCCACCTCGGTTGGTTCGGCGTAGGCACTAAGCAGGTCTGCCAAGGCTTTCTGCTCATCGCTGGCCCGCTTCTTATCCGCTGCTTTGGCCGCTGCCGCTGCTGCCTGTCGCTCGCTGCGTTCTACGCTAATAGCCACCTGCCGGGCAGTCTCTGCGACGTTTCGCTGGTATCGGTCCTGCTCGTACTCACCCAGGACCAGCTCTGCCAACTTGGGAAGTTCGGTTTCAATAACGTCTTCCGGCTTGCGTAGAATTGCCTTGAACCACAACGGCTGGGTGACAACCTTGACGATGCTGAAGCCGTCTCGAAGGATGTGTTGAAGTTCGATCAACGCCACCTCAAGTGGTGTATCACGGACCCAATCGACATTGGCGGCCAAGCCTTTGTAATGCAGACCTTCAGAACTCTTGTGATATTGTTCGGTGCGTTTGTCCAGCAACTGATTGTACTCGGTATCAGAGTATTTGAAGAACTCGACTACAGTGGTGCCGTAAGTTTTGTTTGCATTGGTCATATTAGTTTCCTTATTACTTGTTTGAACGGTGTTGTTTGAGAGCCGCGATAAAGCTCGCTTTGGCTCGTTGCTTGTCGCTTGATGGTTGGGTATTGCTGCCATTGCTGGCGTTCTGTACGGGCTTCGCTGAAGCTGCTACAGGCGCCTTCGTAGGTGTGGTTGCATTGGGCTTCTTTGCCGCTTCAACCCTTGCCCGGTGTGCTTCCAGATCAGAAAGCGTGGCCACCATGCCCGCTGGCAAGATCGCGTCTTCAAGCCCGTTAAGGTAGGCAAGCTCTGCCTTCGTCGCCGGGACGTAGAAGGTCGATTCTGGCGGCAGACCAGGTTGCTCCAGGAAGTACGATAGAATCGCGCCATTATCACGGCGTACTTCCAGCCAGATGCTGTTATCGGTCATCATGCTGCATCCTGTTCAGGTTCATTATTCTTAGCTGATTCTTGAACAATGTACTGCTGCTCAAGTTGTTCGTGAGTGAACTTGTTGTTTGCTCGCCAAACACGGACTTGGCATTGCACGGAGCAAAACCGGGAAAGGCTTGACCGGCTGAAGAAGTTTCTGCTGCAAGACTCGCAAGTGTGCTTGCGAAGTGGACGTTGATTCGCCATAATTGTTACCTCTGTATGTAGTTTGTTGTTTCATTCGGAAATAAAAAACCCGCTCCCTGAGTTGGGATAACGGGTTCAGTACAGCTACTTGCACTAATATCGGCAGTGCAAGCTTCACCCCTTTGTGGGGTAAATCTTAGTAATAGGTGGCCATGTTCGTTGCAGCCT
>NZ_BCBI01000110.1:0-5527 GCF_001320565.1 Pseudomonas sp. NBRC 111132 | reverse complement strand
GCGCCATCACGCATCAGGCCATCCAGCCAACCCAGGTAGTCACGCATCTGCGCGAACGGCTGCGCATCACTGGCCACCGGGCCGTGGCCGGGCACCAGTTGCTTCCAGGGCAACGCCTGCAAGGTGTCCAGGTCCTTGAGCCACACCTCCAGCCCCGGGCTGTTGGGCGTGGTCAGGGCACGTTCGTAGAACACCAGGTCGCCGGCGAACAGCACGCCGGTGTTTTCATCGAGAATCGCCAGGTCGGCACCGGTATGCCCGCTCAGCGCCAGCAGCCGCAGGCGGTGCCCGCCCACTTCACGCACCCCCGGCTGCAGCACCTGGGTCGGCAACACCACCTCGGTACCGCGCATCCAGTCGCCAACCAGGCGGTACATGTTTTCGGCCATGGCGTCGCCTTGCTGGCGCAGCAGGTCGCGGGTGCCGGCCAAGGCGCCAATCGGCACATCTGCAAAGGCCTGGTTGCCCAGTACGTGATCAGGGTGATGATGGGTCAACAGCACTTCCAGCACCGGCTTGTCGGTGACGGCGGCAATCGCCTGACGCATCGCTTCGCCATAGCGTTTCGATGGCCCGCTGTCGATGATCACCACACCACTGTCGGTGACGATGAATGCGGTGTTGACCACATTGCCGCCATTGGCCTTGGCAAAATTGTCGGTGCTGCCTTCCAGCAACCAGGTGCCCTCGGCGATCTGCCGGGGAGTGAGCCGGTATTCCAGGTCGGCCTGGGCCGGCAGCCCCAGGCACAGTAGCAACAGCAGGGTCCAACGCATGACGGCGCCTCTGGTCTGGGGTGAAGTCGGGCAACTGCTCAGGGCACCGCTGCCTCGAACTGGTTGCCGCTGTTGTCCTGCAACAACAGCCGGGTTGGCCCGGTGCCGCGGATGTCAAAGCCCAGGTTGGGGTTTTCGCTGACCGCCGGGTACAGCTCGAGGCTCGCCAGGCGCTGGCCGTCCGCGTCTTGCAACTCGGCATGGTTGAGGAAGAACTCGGGAATGCCGCTGACCAGGCCGTTATCCATCGGGTGGGCCACCTGCAGGCGCAGGCGGCTGCTGTCGCCACGCGGGTAGCGCCCGCCCAGCACTTCACCGAGGTGCTCCTCCCAGCCGGGTTGGGTACGGACTACGCTGGGCGCGGTACACCCGCCACCTGCGGCATCAATCAGGGTCGAGCCGACATGCCACAGGCCATCGCGCGTCAGCACGGCGGCACGCAGCGGCGTGGCCTGCTCGATACGAATACGGATCGACAACCAGGGCAGCACGCGCTCGCCAGGCTGGAAGTCGACGATGCGCGGCAACGGGTTGAGTTCGGCCCAGGCGATGATCCGTACCACCTCGCCCGTGAACGCCCGGGCGTCGATCTCCAGCGGCACCTGCCGCGCGTCCTCGGCAAAGGGCGGCGCCAGCAGTTTTACACGGTCATCGAACACGAACGCTGCCTGGCCCAGTATCTGCTTGTGGTAGAAGTCCCACATGACCGAGGGCACCGGGTCTATGTGGGTGCCCTGCGTCGCAGCCTGGGCCGCCAAGGGCATCCAGCAGGCCAGCAGGAACGTCGCTCGCCAGTTCATGGCCACTCCTATTGATACATCTCCGGGACCTCGTAACGCAGGCCGTAAGTGGCATACATCGCCTTGAGCCGGCCATCACGGATCATGCCCTCGAGGGCCTCCTCCACCGCATAGGCCAACTGCCGGTTGCTTTCGTGCACAGCCATGCCGATTTCCCAGGCTTGCTTGCCAAGGTTCGGGTAGGCGTTTTCCGCCAGGGCCAGTTGCGGGTCGGCGGCTTGGTGCAGTTGCCAGTCGACCTCGCCGCGCATCGCCATCACCGCGTCCACCTGGCCGGCCTGCATCGCGGCAAATGCCTGCTGCACGTTGGGGTAATGGTGGGTCTTGGCGCTGAGCATGCCGTTGAACACCGAGGTCAGGTAGAACGACGGCACGCTGTCGACCTCGACCCCGATCGGGTGCTGCTGGAACACCGCCACACTGGCCACCGAGGCCAGCCGGCGCTGGTCATAGGCCACCTGCCAGCGCTCTTGCTGATAGGGGCCGAACATCACCACCTGGGCGTTTTCCAGCTCGCCCAGTTCATTGCGCTTCTGCGCGTAATCGTGATCGTATGGCACCCGCATCATCAGGTCGGCCAATTGCTGGTGGCGCAGCGGGCTGCCGCGCCAGATGTAGTCGCGCAGGTCATCGTCGAGCTTTTCTCCAGGCGGTGCCCAAATCAGTTGCAGGCGCACCCCCAAGGCCGTGGCGAGGGCCTGTGCCAGCTCCACATCGACGCCTCGCGGCTGGCCGTGGTCCTGGAAACTGTAGGGTGCGAAATCCTTGTACACCGCCACTTTCAACTCGCCGGCGGCGATGATCGCGTCGTAGTTGCGCACCTGCGCCTGGGCCACCGCGCAACACAGCAGCAGGCCACTCAACAGCACCGTCCACAGGCGCATGGCCGTCACTCCTCGACGTGCACGCTGTCCAGGTAGGTGCGCACCGCCCACAGCGCTTCCTGGCTCAGGTAATCGGCCATCTTAGGCATGTACACGCGGCCGTCGCGCACCGCACCGTGGCGCACCCGCTCAACGAACCACTCATCGCCGGCATCACCGGCATCGAGCATGCGCAGGTCCGGGGCGATACCGCCGGACTTGGCCTCCAGCCCATGGCAGGCCGCGCAGTTCTGGTTGTAGGCCGAGGCACCGATTTCCACGGCCTTGTCGTGCTCGGGTGAGCTGCGGTAAGGGTTCACTGCCGCCCAACCGTCGCCGTCCAGGCTAACGCCAGCGTCCTTGATCGGGGTCAAGCCCTTGGTCTCCACGGCCTGGGGCACCACGTTGCCATGGGCCCAGGCCGTGCCGGTCAGCACAGCCCCGGCCAGCAACCCTGCAGCAAGCAACACATCGCGTTTTTTTGTCATTGTTATGCCCTCACCATTGCACGCAAAGCCTCAACCACAGAGGCCGTGCCGCCATCTTAGAAACAGCCCGCAGGCGGCCGAATGCTGCTTTGGTGGCCGGGCCTTACTCCCTTGGTAGTAGGGCTTGTGGCGAAGGGCCAATTGAGGTGCCGTGCGGGAACTCTTCCCGGCAAGGGCGGGAATTTTTCCGTATCCCGCAACCACCGCCCCACCCCACCCTGTGCAGGCCAAAACCTCCACTGGGAACTGCAACCATGACAATAAGATCGCTACCCGCCCTTTCCCCTCTGGCCTTGAGCGTGCGCGTCCTGCTGATGGCCGGTAGCCTGGCCCTGGGCACTGTGGCAACAGCGGCCACCCCCTCTGCTGCACCTGCCGGCAAGCACGTCACCTGGGAAGACATCGCCAATGACCACCTGACCACCCAGGACGTGCTGCAGTACGGCATGGGCACCAACGCCCAGCGCTGGAGCCCGCTGGCCCAGGTCAACGACCAGAACGTGTTCAAGCTCACGCCGGCCTGGTCCTACTCCTTCGGCGACGAGAAGCAGCGCGGCCAGGAGTCCCAGGCCATCGTCAGCGACGGCGTGGTCTACGTCACAGGCTCCTACTCACGGGTATTCGCCCTCGATGCCAAGACCGGCAAACGCCTGTGGACCTACAACCATCGCCTGCCCGACAACATTCGCCCGTGCTGCGACGTGGTCAACCGCGGGGCAGCGATCTACGGCGACAAGATTTACTTCGGCACCCTGGACGCGCGGGTCATCGCCCTGGACAAAAACACCGGCAAAGTGGTGTGGAACAAGAAGTTCGGCGACCACAGCGCCGGCTACACCATGACCGGCGCACCGGTGCTGATCAAGGACAAGACCAGCGGCAAGGTTCTGCTGATCCACGGCAGCTCCGGCGATGAATTCGGCGTGGTCGGCCAGCTGTTCGCGCGCGACCCAGACACCGGCGAAGAGGTGTGGATGCGGCCTTTCGTCGAAGGCCACATGGGCCGCCTGAACGGCAAGGACAGCACCCCGACCGGCGATGTCAAGGCGCCGTCCTGGCCAGACGACCCCACCACCGAAACCGGCAAGGTCGAGGCCTGGAGCCACGGCGGCGGCGCCCCTTGGCAAAGCGCCAGCTTCGACCCCGAGACCAACACCATCATCGTTGGCGCGGGTAACCCCGGCCCGTGGAATACCTGGGCGCGCACGTCGAAGGACGGCAACCCGCATGACTTCGACAGCCTGTACACCTCCGGCCAGGTCGGCGTCGACCCGAGCACCGGCGAGGTCAAATGGTTCTACCAGCACACCCCCAACGATGCCTGGGACTTCTCCGGCAACAACGAGCTGGTGCTGTTCGACTACAAAGATAAGGACGGCAAAGTGGTCAAGGCCACCGCCCACGCCGACCGCAACGGCTTCTTCTACGTGGTAGACCGCAACAACGGCAAGCTGCAGAACGCCTTCCCCTTCGTCGACAACATCACCTGGGCCAGCCACATCGACCTGAAGACCGGGCGCCCGGTGGAAAACCCCGGCCAACGCCCGGCCAAGCCGTTGCCGGGTGAAACCAAGGGCAAGCCGGTGGAAGTCTCGCCACCGTTCCTTGGCGGCAAAAACTGGAACCCCATGGCCTACAGCCAAGACACTGGCCTGTTCTACATCCCCGGCAACCAGTGGAAAGAGGAATACTGGACCGAGGAAGTGAACTACAAGAAAGGCTCGGCCTACCTGGGCATGGGCTTCCGTATCAAGCGCATGTACGACGACCACGTCGGCACCTTGCGCGCCATGGACCCGACTACCGGCAAGCTGGTGTGGGAACACAAGGAGCACCTGCCGCTGTGGGCAGGCGTGCTGGCCACCAAGGGCAACCTGGTATTCACCGGCACGGGTGACGGTTTCTTCAAGGCGTTCGACGCCAAGACGGGCAAGGAGCTGTGGAAGTTCCAGACCGGCAGCGGCATCGTTTCGCCGCCCATCACCTGGGAGCAGGATGGCGAGCAGTACATCGGCGTGACCGTGGGCTATGGCGGCGCGGTGCCGCTGTGGGGCGGCGACATGGCCGAGCTGACCAAACCCGTGGCGCAGGGCGGCTCGTTCTGGGTGTTCAAGATCCCTAGTTGGGACACCAAGACTGCACAGCGTTGACCTGCAGCGGGGAGCGGGCCTGTGCCCCTCCCCGCATCAGCCCTTCTTCTGCATAGAGCCTTTCGCCATGAACTACTTACCCTTTGCCTTGCTGTTGGTGCTGTCCCCTGCCATGGCCGAGAATGCCGACGATGCTGGCAACGATGCCCCTTTGACCATCAACGGCTGCGTGATTGCCGAAGCCAGCCAGTGCCCGGGGGCCAACCTGCGCGGCGCCAAGCTGGCCAACCAGGACCTGCGCAAGATGAACCTGGCCGGCGCCGACCTGCGCGATGCCGACCTGCGCCATGCCCAGTTGGACCTGGCCAACCTGGAAAGGGCCCGCCTGCAAGGCGCCAACCTGACCCGCGCCAGCCTGCAACAGAGCAACCTGCGCTTGGCCGACCTGAGCAATAGTAGGCTGGTGGCCATTCAGGGCTGGGGGCTGTTCGCCCAAGGGGCACAGTTTGC
>NZ_BCBI01000109.1:0-6026 GCF_001320565.1 Pseudomonas sp. NBRC 111132 | reverse complement strand
CTCATGAGTTGACTAGCAGCTTGCGACAGAATGTGACAGTGGATTGGAGCAATCGCGACAGTGTACGGGCGAAGTTGCGTTTGATGGTAAAGCGAATTTTGCGAAAGTACAAATACCCCCCAGATCAGCAAGAGGAAGCGACGCAAATGGTGCTAGCGCAGGCTGAAATGCTTTGTGAAACATGGGTCTGATAATTAGCGTGGAGTAAAGCCGTAATTTTGAGGGCGAAAATCTATATTTTATAGAAGTAGAGCTTGGGACGTGGCGTCTGAGTTTTACTTGAGCTCAATGGCTCGCATTGCGAGCCATTGCACATTGGCAGAGCTTAAAAGTATTGTTTTCGTTTTCTGTTTGCTCTTGTTAGGTTGGCGGTTAGTTTGAAGTTAGTAGTTCGAAAAATTCTTTTTGAAGTGCTGATAGTTGTGTTTCAAGTGTTTTCTGTTTTTCAGTAAGGGTGGTTATCGAGTTTTTTTGTGACTGCTGGCTATCCATGTATCTTGATGGGCTTAAGCTGTAGCTGTTGCTCTCAAGTTGTTCTATTTTTATTAGTTTTGAAATTCCTTCAAATTCGCTTCGGGTTTTATATATTTCTAGGGTTGCGTAAAATGGAGCTCTTGATTCCATCGAGAAATTGTCATTTGTATATTTTTCTGCTTCGGGCGAATCGATTAGTAGAACCGGTTTGTTGGTGGTTCCAGTTTTTTTGAGAACTAATACTGCAGTCGGTATTCCAGTATTTTTGAGCATTCCTCCTGGGAGAGCAATCACCGCATCAACTAATCCATTTTGGATAATGCTTCTCCTGATGGCCCCCTCTAAACCACCTCGAAATAGAACTCCAATTGGAACGAGTACTGCAGCGCGTCCATCTGGTTTGAGTGATTTCAAAATCATCTGTAAAAAGGCGAAGTCAGCCTTGTTTGGAGGAGGAGCGCCGAAGTCGAAATATGAGGTGGTAATGCCTGACTGGTAGCTGCTCGTAGAAAGCGAAAATGGGGGATTTGCAAGTACTATGTCGTAAGCTGAAGCCTCAACCTCTTGGAGTGAGTCTGACTTGCGAATCTCGAAGTCGGTAATTCCATGTACGATACAGTTTATTTTCGCTATTCGTGCGGCTGACGAGTTTATCTCTCTTCCATAAATTTTAAGCGGTCCACTATGCTTGCATGTTAAAGCGTTTATGTTGGCGGAAATCAGAAAGCCACCAGATCCGCAGGTGGGATCGTATAAACTTTCGCCGCCTATGGGCTCGACAATATCTACCATCATCTTCACTAGTTCGCGAGGTGTATAGGCTTCCCCAGCCCTTTTTCCTTGCGCCTCTGCAAAATGTTGGATGATTTTTTCAAAAAAACCACCGGCGGCAGTAGGGAAAATATGACTTGATATTAGCTTGTATAATTGAATACATGTTTCCGTTACGGCGAACGGGTTCCTTACACGCTCTGTTAGATGCTGTATGGCGATTCTTAGGCTCAACTCATTGCTGTAGGCACTGTCAATCTGGTCTGCAGCCTGCAGAAGAGTAGATACTATTATGTCATTTTGTGATGTTTTTATTGACTCTCGAAGGAGTGCTTGTAAGTGGTCATCAATTATTCTATTGTGAATTGAAGAATATATAACAAAGAATATACAAACAAAAAAATCTGTGTATTCCTGAGTGTCAAGGTGTGTCTTCGACCGAAGGTCATCGATGATAGTGTCGATGATGGAGTGTTCAAAATCGCTCAAGAGTCTTCTCTCAGTAGGGTGGTGCAAAAAACGTCAAGAATGTCCTCGCCGTTTCTAGCTAATGATTCGAGCACTTTTTTTTGAGTCATCCAATTCTTGTAAATCTGAGTTATCTTTATCTGGTTGTGAGTCTTAGGTATCGGGATCGTAATCTCTGATAGATCCTTCAGGCCTATGTTGGGTATGGCGCTGCCGGCTTTGATTCGCGATAATTTTGAGCGACCTTCGCTTGAATTTAGGTACCAGCATAAGTAGGCTGGCTCTATTTCATTTTTTGGTGTGCTCAGGATTGCAACTTGATTTGTGGTGATTACGTTTAGTTCTGTCGGCAATGTAATTAATGCAGCCTCTATTCTGTTTCCGCGTAAAGGGATCAGTATGTCGCCAGTGTACAATATACTTTTTGCTTTCCCTGGTTCGACTGCGGCAAAAGGGAGGTTGGAAAATTCAATACCCTCCTCGTGGATATCCTTAATTTGAACTAATTTATACCCATCGCTGCGGCTTTCGTCCTCCGCTTTTCCCCTAAAGGTATGACCTGCGCGGACGTCTATGATTTCGGATAGTCTTCTTATGTTCAATGACGTTTACTCATTTTCATTGATTGGTCAAGGTGGGAGTTTATCCCAATGCTTGTCGTGTAGCCTGACCCGGTCTCCGGTACCGAGTGCTCGTAGTAAAAGCTGAAATTCTGTAGCAGCCACAACCAGGGCAAAATCACGCCATACAGCTTCGCATTCTTCATTGTGGCTCCTAAGATTCCATTACAGTACCGTTGGTACTACCTTGTCATGTAGGCAAATTTAGCCCTTCCTCGGGATTTCGTCAATAGTACTGACGATACTGTTGCGAAAGTCTCCTCCTGTGCCCGAAGCATCATGGATAAGCCAGGGTAGTTACGGATTCGAGGGGGACTGGCGTGAGCTTGGCTATACCTATGGCCGCGGCCGGCTATGGCGGAGGCGCTACTTCCTGTTCCAGCAAGGGGGAGTGTTGTGGCCCTTGGGCTTCGCACAGTTGCATAGCTATCCTCCCGAAGTTACCGACCTCTCCCTCACGTCATCCCGCCAAGAATGCTGAGTGTTATCAGGGATCAAGGCCCCTGCGACCTGTGGGGAATGTCCTCTTCGCGGGACTGGCGGCTCCTTACGTCCGGGAGCAAGGGCATCTCATGATCTGGCCTCCTGAGCACCGTTGCCGGTGGGCGGGTGGAGGCAGCACTGGCTGACGAGATCAGCGCCTGAAGATCCTGAGCCATGTGCAAGCAGCAATGCGATGACCGGGGCATACCTGACTGTCAGTCAGGTGCAGTCCATTCCTTGGTCTGCGGCACCATCATCTACAGCGCTGTTGCTGGTGACATCGGCGTTTGTCACGCCGATTGTCACGAGGGGGAATGCCGCAAAGCCATGTGCGATCAGGGCTGCAGCAGTGGTAGAAGTGCCCGTCTCTTTCCAGAAGAAAGAGACGGGCACTGGTTGGCGCAGTATTCGGCAAAGCGGATAGGTTGCTGCAGGGCAGCGAGGTACGGTGTATCTGGCGCACGAGCGCTATATGTGTAAGAGCATCCATCACATGGGTAGTGACCGTACGAGCTGCCGGATGCGAATCGTACTTGGGCTGAACCACCGCGGGGGCGGCGTGACCTTTAAGGCTCGGGTCACCTGGGGTGCTGTCATCGACAGCCTTTGCACGGCCAGTTCTACGCCTGTGGATAAACCCGGTCAAGGGCCGAAATTAAGCGCCCTTGAGGACGTGAAAAGCGGTTATCCATCGGTGGAATTACTTGGTAAATCTCGGACAACGTCGTGACTTTAGCTCTTCAAAATGAGGTCCATCCAAACAGGGCGGCTTTGCAGCCCTGTTTGGATGGACCCGCGC
This sequence comes from Pseudomonas sp. NBRC 111132, assembly GCF_001320565.1. Lineage (NCBI taxonomy): Bacteria > Pseudomonadati > Pseudomonadota > Gammaproteobacteria > Pseudomonadales > Pseudomonadaceae > Pseudomonas > Pseudomonas sp. NBRC 111132. The sequence continues at coordinate 2,411 of NZ_BCBI01000109.1, read as the reverse complement.
TGAGAAGCAGATAAGCGAGGCTGCTTGCCCCGAATCTTGGACGTTCAGTTGTTTCTGCAATTCATGCGCCGTACAGAGCTAGCGGATCGGTACCACGTTCTTGTCTCTGACTTGACCGTATGCTGAGGCAAGCAGGCTGCCGGTGGCGGCTTTCTGGATGTACTCACTCCACCAGGCCATCATCGGTCGTCTGCGTTCAATGTAGTCGGCTCGGTTGTAGGCGCTGCGCACCTCATCCTTGTCGACATGCGCCAGTGCGACCTCAATGAGTTCGGGGTCCCACCCATGTTCATTCAAGATGGTGCTGGCCATCGAACGCATACCGTGGCTGACCAATCGATCCTGAAAGCCCATGCGTTTCAATGCCATGTTGGCGGTCTGGCTATTGGCGTGGGTGCGTGGATTTCTATCGGCCGGGAAGACGTATTCGCGATGGCCGCTGTGAGTCTTCAGTGACTCCAATAGTGCGACAGCATGATCACTCAACGGGATGCTGTGTGGACGGCGCTTCTTCATACGCTCCGGTGGGATAGTCCAGACACGCCTTTCAAAGTCGATGTCTGCCCAGCGAGTGGTCGCCGCCTCGGCGGGGCGAGTCATCGTGTGCAACTGCCATTCGATCAGGCAGCGGGTGGTGCGTTTGATGCTGGCGTTCGCGATCTCCAGCATGAGCTCCGGGAGCTCTTCGGGCGGAAGCGCAGCCATGTTCTCTTTTTTGGGCTTCTTGAAGACTGCCCTGATGCCGCTGAGCGGGTTGGCGAAGATCAGGCCGGAGTTTACGCCGTAGGTCATGATCTCGTTTAGTCGCTGGCTGAGACGCTTGACCGTCTCCAGGCTGCCTTTCGCTTCGATTGGGCGAAGCAATGCGATCACCATCGGAGCGGTGATCTTCGTCAGTGGCGTCGTCTTCAAATCGGGGAACACGTGCAGCGTGAGCGATCGCCAAATGTCCTCGGCGTAGGCCGGGGTGACCGAGTCTTTCTTGAGTTCAAACCAGGCGGTGGCCACGTTCTCGAAGGTGTGTTCGGTTTCCGCGCGTTTGGCTTCATTCAACGTATTGCGCTGCACCTTCGGATCGATGCCTTGAGCGAGCAGCTCGCGGGCTTCGACTGCCTTCTTTCGTGCGTTCGCCAGTGACAGTTCGGGGTAGGTCCCGAAGCCGATGTTGATGCGCTTCTTGGTCACCGGTTCGCGGTAATTGAAATTCCACAGCAAAGAGCCGTTGCTGCGTACGCGGAGCTGCAAACCATCACCGTCAGTGAGGACGTAATCCTTGGACGCCGGTTTGACTCCCTTGAGCTGTCGATCGGAGAGGCGGAGGTTTTGAGCAGGCATGAGATTGTCCTCAAGCACTGATTCGGTATTCCAAAGATTAGCACTGGGTAAGCTGGAATACCGCCTGGAATACCAGAATGGCTGGAACTCAAAAACTCTTGAAAGACCGCAAAAACGCTGGAGGCCGCGTATTTACTGGATCGCAGGCACAAAAAAAGACGTCCGTGGACGTCTTTGATTGATCATTTGGTGGAGCCGGGGGGATTTGAACCCCCGTCCGCCAGTACTCCGCTGTCGGTACTACATGCTTAGCCGTGTCTACTGATTTAATCCGCAGCCGCCCGACGGGCAGGGTGCTTTGGATGAGTTGTGTAAGTTTTAGTCACTTCGCCCACAACGTGCTACGCGACGATCCTGTTCTGTATGACAATCAGTTCGGGTTTACAGGCATCCCCTAGTGATTGCTGGAGCCGAAGCTACCAGAAGCAACGGGTCAAGAGGACCGCTTAAGCGGCCAGCTTGAACTCCGCGCCGTAGTTTTCGTCATTGGCAACTATAAAAGTTGCAACAGTGGATTTACGAGTTCTGTTACCAACTCGGCATGCACCTAGAGTTTCGCTACCGGCGTCGAATCCTAATCGGCCCCACACTAGCGTTACGCTAACGCACCTTACGGCGCGTGGGATGGAGTATACGGCATTGCGCGGGCGACGTCGACAGCCGGTCCTGTCGCCCGCCTTCGGGCTTACGCACCGCCGCTGCCGGTGCCGCTGCCTTTCTCGGTTTTTTCCAGGCGCTCCAGCACTTTGCTGGTGATGGCAATGCATTCCTTGGTGTCGCCCGAGGCCTGGGCGGCCTTGGCTTTGTCGACGTGCTCGGTGATGGCTTTGTCCAGGCCCTCGGAGGTGGCGCCGGCAGTGGCCATGCTGTCGTCGATCTTTTGCAGGTTGGTGGTGCAAAGGTCTTCGGCGGCGAACACCGGCGAAGCCAGCAGGGTGGCGGCCGCGAACAGGGCCGAAAGCGCGGTACCTTTCATGGGTGTCTCCTCTGGGGCCTCTGGAAGGTGGGCCTGTAGGGTGGACTGTGGGGGAATGGCGGGGGTTCAATCGGGATAGTGGCGGGGGCGATATGGGGGG
>NZ_BCBI01000108.1:0-6097 GCF_001320565.1 Pseudomonas sp. NBRC 111132 | reverse complement strand
CCCCGGCGGGTATCTCGAACCCGCGTGCGCGCAGGTGGCCTGCCAGGTCGTCCTGATCAATCAAATCCGCATGCATCATGGCTGTTGTCCCTTTTATCGCTAAGAGAGTGCTGCTGTGATTTACGACCGATTCTGTGACGACCACGACATGCCCGCAACAACAGAATGCCGGCATGGCTGCTTTGGCTAAGAACAGGTCGTTTACGGCTAAATCCACCTGGCGGGAACTGCGCACACTCAAGCCATCTACAGCAACCGAGGGTTTGGTCACCCTCACTCATGCACAGTGGATGTTGCTCGCGCTTTGCCCCGGATGCTCACGGCTTTCCGGGGCTATTTTTTTCTTACCGTGCTGCAGGCAGGGATATCACCCGGCCCACGAACTCGGCCGGCGGCAGATCCTGCTGCTGTTCCAGCAACCCTTGCAGCAACCCGGCACTCTGCTCACTGAACGGCGCCGCCTTTGGCCCCGCCAGGTCCACATGCAGCAGCATCTGCTCACTGGCCGCCAGCACCTGGTCGAACCCGGCCCGGTGCAGGCTGTGGTAGACATGCAGGCGCTTGCGATCGAAACCGATGATCTGCGTCTGCACCCACACCTCGGTGCCTAGCTTTACTTCATGCAGGTAGTTGATGTGCGCTTCCAGGGTGAACAACGAATTGCCACTCTGCCCACGGCTGTCGGCATCCAGGCCGATGCGCTCCATCAGCGCATCGGTGGCGTAGCTGAAGATCAGCAGGTAGAAGGCATCGCGCAGATGCCCGTTGTAATCGACCCAGTCCTCCTGGACTGGGGTGCGGTAAGTGATCAGTGCAGGCATTGCGTGGTCCTCAGTCGCCGAAAGCCATGCCGTGTTTGGCCTTGCTGGTTTTCACCGCTTCCAGCACCGCCAGCAGCGTGTCATCACGGTAGCGCTCAAGTGCGGCGATGCTGCGTTCACCCAGTTGTTCAGAAGTGCCGTCTACCACATCGTCGATCAACTGGTCGGTCAGCTCCGGTGCTGGCAAGTAGGTCCAAGGCAGTTTCAGCGCTGGGCCGAACTGCGACATGAAGTGGCGCATGCCGGCATCGCCACCGGCCAGAGTGTAGGTGAGGAAGGTACCCATGAACGACCAGCGCAAGCCGGCGCCAAAGCGGATCGCATCGTCGATCTCTCCGGTAGTCGCCACACCGTCGTTGACCAGGTGCAGCGCCTCGCGCCACAGCGCTTCGAGCAGGCGGTCGGCGATGAAGCCTGGCACTTCCTTGCGCACATGCAGTGGGCGCATGCCGAGGGTGGTGTAGATGGTTTTTGCCGCTTCGATGGCTTCTGGCGAGGTGCGGTTGCCGCCGACGATTTCTACCAGAGGCAGCAAGTAGACTGGGTTGAACGGGTGACCGACCACGCAGCGCTCAGGGTGAGTGGACGACTCGTAGAACTCGCTGGGCAACAGGCCCGAAGTGCTTGAGCCGATAATCGCGTCAGGCTTGGCCGCCGCGCTTATCTTCGCGTGCAGGTCGAGCTTGAGGTCCAGTCGCTCTGGTGCGCTTTCCTGGATGAAGTCGGCGTCGCGCACGCATTCGTCGATGGTGGCCACGAACCTCAGGCGGTCTTGTGATGCGCCAGGTGCCAGGCCTTGCTTTTCAAGCGCCGGCCAGGCATTGGCGATACGTTTGCGCAGGGCTTGTTCGGCGCCGGGGGCCGGGTCCCAGGCGACCACGTCCAGGCCATGGGCGAGGGCGCGGGCGACCCAGCCGCTGCCGATCACGCCGCTACCCAGGGCGGCGAAAGTCTTGATCTCGGTGATGAAGGGCATATCGGTCTCCTGAAAAGATCAGCGGCGCTTGAGGTTCATTTTTTCCCGGCCTTCTGCCGGGCTGAGTACACGGCCACCCATGCGGGTGATGATCTCGGCTGCGCGTTCCACCAGTTGGCCGTTGCTGGCCAGCACACCACGGTCCAGGTACAGGTTGTCTTCCAGGCCGACCCGCACGTTGCCGCCCAACAGCACCGCTTGCGCTGCCATGGGCATCTGCATGCGGCCGATGCCGAAGCCAGCCCAGGTGACGTTGGCTGGCAGGTTGTCGACCATGGCTTTCATGGTGGTGGTGTCGGCCGGCGCGCCCCACGGGATGCCCAGGCACAGCTGGAACAGCGGGTCTTCGAGCAGGCCTTCCTTCATCATCTGCTTGGCGAACCACAGGTGGCCGGTGTCGAAGATTTCCAGCTCGGCCTTCACCCCCAGTTCGGTGATGCGCTTGGCCCCGGCGCGCAGTTGTGCGGGGGTTGAAACGTAGATCGAGTTGCCGTCACCGAAATTGAGCGTGCCGCAGTCGAGGGTGCAGATTTCCGGCAGCAGCGCCTCGACGTGGGCCAGGCGCTCCAGAGGGCCGATCAGGTCGGTGCCTGGGCCGAACTCCAGGGGCGTTTCACCGGGGCCGATTTCCAGGTCGCCGCCCATGCCGGCAGTGAGGTTGACGATGATGTCCACATCGGCTTCGCGGATGCGTTCCATGACTTCGCGGTACAGCGCCACGTCGCGGCTGAAGCGGCCGGTTTGCGGGTCGCGGACGTGGCAGTGGACCACGGTGGCACCGGCTTTGGCGGCTTCGACGGCGGATTCGGCGATCTGCTTGGGGGTGACCGGGACCAGGTGGCTTTTCGAGGCGGTGTCGCCAGCGCCAGTGAGGGCGCAGGTGATGATGACGTCGTGGTTCATGGTGCGGTTCCTTGTGGTGTCTGTGCTGGCCTTTTCGCGGGCAAGCCCGCTCCCACAGGGTCAGCAGTGACCCTGAACTTGGCGCTGTACCTGTAGGAGCAGCCTTGTGCTGCGAAAGCGCCGGATCAGTTAGCGGTAAGCTTCAGATTGTCCGCAGCCGGCTTGCCATCGAAGGTGGTCACACCCTCAAGCCAGCGGGCCTTGTCGTCGGGGTGGTCCTTGAGCCATTGGCGGGCCGATTCCAGCGCATCCTTGTGGTCGAGCAGCGGCTGCATCATGCGGCTCTCGTCCTCGGCGCTGAAGTTCAGGTTGGCCAGCAGGCGGTGGGCATTGGGGCAGCGTTCGGCGTAATCCGGCGCAGTCACCGTCCACACCGTCGCGCGGCCTTCGTCAGGGCCGAGCGCATCCTGGCTGTCACCCAGGTAGGCCATGTCGATGTTCACGTTCATCGGGTGCGGCGCCCAACCGAAGAACACCACGGCTTCCTTGCGCCGCACGGCGCGATCGACGGCGGCCAGCATGCCGGCCTCGCTGGACTCGACCAGCTGGAACTTGCCCAGGTCGAACTGGTTCTTGGTGATCATCGCCTTGATCTGGGTGTTGGCACCGGAGCCGGGTTCGATGCCATAGATCTTGCCACCCAGCTCTTTCTCGAACTTGTGGATGTCGGCGAAGGTCTTCAAACCCTTGTCGTAGAGGTATTTCGGTACGGCCAGGGTGGCGCGGGCGTCCTCCAGGCTTGGCTTGTCCAGTACTTTGACCTGGTTAGCATCGACGAACGGGGTAATGGTTTGGGTCATGATCGGGTTCCAGTAACCCAGGAACATGTCCAGGCGTTTGTCGCGTATGCCGGCGAAGATGATCTGCTGCGAGGCGCTGGTCTGTTTGGTCTGGTAGCCCAGGCCATCGAGCAGCACCTGGGCCATGGCGCTGGTGGCGATGACGTCGGTCCAGTTGACCACGCCCAAGCGGACGTTTTTGCAGGCCGCAGGCTCTGCGGCGAAAAGCGGGGAAGTGGCGATGCTGCTCAGGGCAAGGGTCAACAGGCTGCGGCGGATCAAGCTGTGCATGGTGGCTCTCCATCGGCAGTGCATATTGTTATGGGTTCCGACCTCTCTGGGCCGTGTGAACACGCTACGCTGCTGGCAGGGTGAAAAATCGCACCCTGGCGACCAACAGTTGCACGGAGGCGACCACCTTTGCCGTGGAGCATGCAATGCCGCAAATCATTCATTTCCTGTTGTTGCCAGGCTTCTCGGCAATGGGCTTCATCAGTGCCCTTGAGCCACTGCGGGTGGCCAACCGCTTCAAAGGCCCGTCCTATCGCTGGCAGGTGCTGAGCCTGGACGGTGGCGCTGTGCAGGCCAGCAATGGCATGTCGGTGAACGCCGATGCGGCGTTGGCGGCCGGTGAGCCGGGTGGCATCTTGTTGATCGTGGCTGGCTTCGACCCGTTGGCCTGCTATGGGCCGCCACTGCAGCAGGCGCTGCGCCGCCTGGACCATGACGGGGTGATTCTGGGCGGCATCGATACCGGCGCTGTGGTGCTGGCGGAAGCTGGCTTGCTCGATGGCCACCGGGCTACCGTGCATTGGGAGGCGCTGGAGGCGTTCAAGGAAAACTACCCGAGCCTGCAGGCAACCCAAGAGCTGTTCGAGATCGACCGACGGCGCATCACCTGTGCTGGCGGCACGGCATCGATCGACCTGATGCTCGACCTGATTGCACAGGCCCATGGCAGCGAGCTGGCGGTGCAGGTGTCGGAGCAGTTCGTGCTCGGGCGTATCCGCCAGCGACAGGACCATCAGCGCATGCAGATTGCCAGCCGCTATGGCATCAGCAACAAGAAACTGGTGAAGGTGATTGGCGAAATGGAGCGCAACACCGAGCAGCCGCTCAATACCCAGGTGCTGGCTGAAGCGGTGCAGGTGACCCGGCGCCAGCTGGAGCGGCTGTTTCGTGTGCACCTGGACGACACACCCAGTGGGTTTTATTTGCGCCTGCGGTTGGACAAGGCGCGGCAGCTGTTGCGCCAGACCGACATGAGCGTGCTGGAGGTGGGGGTAGCCTGCGGGTTCGAGTCCGCTTCGTACTTTACCCGCTGCTACCGGGCGCGGTATCAGCGTTGCCCGCGGGAGGATCGCTTGGCTCGGGCGCTATGAGGGTCTTGGGCAGCCCCAAAACCTGGGGCCGCTTTGCGGCCCTTTCGCGACCCAGGGCCGCTCCCACGTCATCGGCAGCCCCTATTGCTGACCAATGCTCTGCAGGTATTCCGACCGGTCATCACTGCGCTGCGCCACGCAGGTATCCCAAGCCGCCTGGAACGCCTTGCTCCCTGGCTTTTCGGCATAGGTCTCGACCTTGCAATCCGCATCGCGCAACTGTGTCCACAGTTTTTCGGCCGCGTCCATGCGCCCGATCAGCGCGGTGGCCTGGTCGCCTTCTTCGGCATATTGATCGCGGATGCGCTGGATCAGGTCGTCATACGCCGCTTTCAGTTCGCGCTCGGCAGTCTGCTTGTTGAACGCCGCGCACGCGTAGGTCTGCTGGTCGGTTTCGACGTTGTCGCACGGGGTGCTTTCTTCCTCGCCGGCCTGGGCGCCCGATACGACAGCCAGCAGTACCAGCCATGCCAATGATTTCATCCGTTTTCTCCTCAACAGGCTGACGAATCGCAGGGATTCTCGCTCAGCCGAGGGCAAGGCGGTAGCTCTCTGACGAAATGTTCATAAAGCAGCCAGAAAGGTCGTTATCGAGACTGTCTCTCATCGCCAGGCGCCGCGCCAGAGGGCGTGTTGTCGCGCGTTGACGCTTTCGGCAAACCCCCTGTCGTTTTTGCATCGGGGCGCCTTTGGGCACAGGCATATGCTGGCCCCAAAGCGCCGGCACAAGGTTTGGCGCCAACCATTCAATAAAAGGGGACAGCCTGATGAGCCCAGCCGAACTTCATGCCGACAGCATCGTCATCGACGGCCTGATCATTGCCAAATGGAACCGCGAGCTGTTCGAGGACATGCGCAAAGGCGGGCTGACCGCGGCCAACTGCACGGTGTCGGTCTGGGAAGGCTTCAAGGCTACCGTCGACAACATCGCCACCAGCCAGAAGCTGATCCGCGACAACAGTGACCTGGTCATGCCGGTGCGCACCACCGCCGACATCCGCAAGGCCAAGGAACTGGGCAAGACCGGCATCCTCTTCGGCTTCCAGAACGCCCACGCGTTCGAAGACCAGATCGCCTATGTGGACGTGTTCAAGCAACTGGGCGTGGGCATTGTGCAGATGTGCTACAACACCCAGAACCTGGTAGGTACTGGGTGCTACGAGCGTGACGGCGGCCTGTCGGGCTTCGGTCGTGAGATCGTCGCGGAAATGAACCGCGTAGGCATCATGTGCGACC
>NZ_BCBI01000107.1:0-6452 GCF_001320565.1 Pseudomonas sp. NBRC 111132 | reverse complement strand
GGCAGCCACGGTTCTCTGAGGGAGCGGGCGATGAACTTGTGCCCGGGCATCAGCGCACCGCTCCACACCGCCCAATCACTCCAGCCCACATCGGCAATGCAGCGGTGGCACGGGGAATTACCTTGAGTTCAAACGCGGCACGGGCAAAGCCGCCCAGGCGCGCAGACGCTTCAAAGGCTCGCAAGGCATTGAGTGACAGGGCATGACGGGTGGGGCTATCGAGGTACACGGCTTCAGGCCTATTTTTTCAGGCCTATCATTCCAAGAATTTGACGTTGTGACCAACTGTCACACGCATTAACGTGGAGCTGCCTGACTGGCACCGTCCGAACACCTTCAAGGAACTCAAATGCCGTACAACAGCGGGACCCAAGCGTTCAGGCAGGGTGCCCACAACGCCCTGCCCTTGACCTCTGGCATCGTGCCCTTTGGCCTGATCACCGGGGTCACCGCCATCGGCATGGGCCTGTCACCGTCCGATGCCATCGGCATGACCCTGCTGTTCTATTCCGGGTCGGCGCAGATGGTGGTAATGCAGTTGATGCAGAACGCCGCCCTCCCGGTGACCATGGTGGTTACCGCGCTGGTCATCAACCTGCGCTTCCTGATGTACAGCGCCAGCCTGGCCCCGCACCTGGGGCAGCTGCCGCGCCGGCAAAAATGGCCGATGGCCTACATGCTGTCCGACCAGTCGTTCGCCCTGTGCACGCTGAAGATCGGCGCGGGTGGGCTGGGGCAGCATGCCTACCCCTACTACGCCGGTACGGCTATCACCATGTTCTTCGGCTGGAACCTCTCGGTGCTGGCTGGTATGTACCTGGGCGCGGGCATTCCGGAAGACTGGTCGCTGGGTTTCGCCATCCCCCTGTCGTTCCTGGCCCTGTTGATACCCGGCATACGCAATGCAGCCACGCTTGGCGCGGCGCTGACCGGTGGTGTGCTCGCCGTGCTGGCAGCCGACCTGCCGTACAACCTCGGCCTGCTGACGGGTGCGTTGGGCGGCATCACCGCCGGGCTGGTTATCGAGAGCTGGAAAACACCGCAAGCAATGCCTGAAGCCAACAGCGAACAGGAAGCATCATGAGCGAAATGACTCAATGGATAACCTTCGCCCTGATCGGCCTGGGCACGTTCGCCATCCGCCTGTCGTTCATCGAACTGCACACGGTGCTGCGCATTCCACCGCTGTTTCGCCGGGCACTGGCGTATGTGCCGGCCAGCGTACTGGCAGCACTGGTACTACCGGCGGTGGTGTTCCCGGACCGTCATGCCGGGTTCGACTGGATGAACCCGCAGATACCGGCGGCGGTACTGGCGGCACTGGTGGCGTGGCGCACGCGTAGTACGTTGCTGACGCTGGTAGTGGGCATGGGCGTGTTATGGGCGCTCAAGCACTGGGGGCTATAGCCACAAACAGCCCTCAGGAAAAATCGGCAGGATGTTCTGCACAGAATTCGTTTGAGGTCCTTGGCCTTATTGTCCATGGTGGCAGGCTGGTAGCTACTTGCCACGCGTGGACGCAGGCGCATGACGATGCCTGCGTTGGGGGACGTTATCGGATCCCCCCATAATAAGAGAGGACAAGGAAATGCAATCCAACAGTTTGAAGCAAAGCCTCAAGCAGCGGCATATCACCATGATCGCGCTGGGTGGGGTGATCGGTGCAGGGCTGTTCATGGGCTCAGGCTCACTGATCGCATCGGCGGGGCCTGCGGCCATTTTGTCGTATTTCATTGGCGGCCTGGTGGTTACCCTGGTCATGTTCATGCTCGGCGAAATGGCCTGCCGCAACCCGGATGCCGGGTCGTTCTCGACCTACGCCAACACCTACCTCGGCGACTGGGCCGGCTTTGCGGTTGGCTGGCTGTACTGGTTCAAGTCGATGATGACCATCACCCTCGAGGCGGTGCTGCTGGGCGCGATCTTGCATGACTTCCTGCCCTGGCTGCCGATTTGGGCGGGTGCCTTCCTGATGCTGGTGACCCTGATGGCCAGCAACGCCTACTCGGTGCGTTCGTTTGCCGAAGTGGAGTATTGGCTGGCGGCGATGAAAGTGGCGACCATCCTCATCTTCATGCTGCTGGGCCTCTCGATCCTGCTTGGCCTGCACAGCGACATTCCCTCGCCCGGCCTGGTCAACCTCACCGCCCATGACGGCTTCATGCCCAATGGCCTGTCTCCGGTGATGGCCGGCGTGATCGTGGTGATCTTCTCGCTGGGCGGCAGCGAAATTGCCGCTGTGGCTGCAGGTGAATCGGAGAACCCAAGGCAGAACGTGATTCGCGCGATCAAGAGCGTGATCCTGCGGGTGATGCTGTTCTACGTGGGTTCAGTGTCGATCCTGATCCTGTGCCTGCCGTGGACCGACAAGGCCAACCTGGCCTCGCCCTACGTTTCACTGTTCAGCCTGGCCGGTTTCGGTGGTGCTGCGGTAGCCATGAAACTGGTGCTGTTCGTCTCGTTCATGTCGGTGATGAACTCGTTCATGTTCTCCAACTCGCGCATGCTGTTCTCGCTGAGCCAACGCGGTCACGCGCCCAAACTGTTCTCGCGCACCAGCGCCAAGGGCGTGCCGATCAATGCACTGCTGCTGAGCCTGTCGATCTGCACCCTGATCCTGACCGTGCACTTTGTCAGCGGCGGCGACCTGTTCATGACCCTGGCCAAGAGCACCGGCAGCCTGGTGATGGTCGTATGGATCTTCATCATCATCGCCCATGTTGCCATGCGCTGGAAAACCCGCCACGAAGCGATCGACCCGAACGCCTTCCGCGCCTGGCTGTTCCCGTATGCCAACATCGTTGCGCTGCTCGCCTTGCTGACGGTGATCGGCACTCAGGCGTTCGAACCGGCGTCGCGCTTCCAGTTCTGGTTCACGGTGCTGACGGTGCTGCTGGTCGTGGCGGGGTACTTCGTGATGCGTCAGCGCCTGACCGGCAAGCTGGCGACCAACTGAGAGCAAGGGGATTGCCGCGCATTGACCGCGGGCAAATGGAATCACCATCGCGCGTTGCAATGGATGTGAGGCGGGTGTGTAGGAAAGGGTAGAAATGGCGTCCCAGGCAGGAATTGAACCTGCAACCTTCCCCTTAGGAGGGGGATGCTCTATCCAATTGAGCTACTGAGACGCAAGCACCGGCAGCAAGCGCTGCACAGCGGGACGGCAAGCATGTTAACCAGCATGCTGGCATTTGTCATGTCTGCGCCGGGCTTTTTCGCGTAATCCTTTTCTGGAAGCGCTATGCCCGAGGTAACACACCCTCGTCGCACAGCAACGCGAAAAGCCCCGCGACAGCCACCTCCAGTGCAGTGGAGTTGTCCAGCACATGCACCGACGGGTCTGTTGCCGTACGCAAGCGAACGCTGCGTGCCAGACGCTGTTCCACTTCATCTGCGGTTTCCCGGCCCCGGGCCAACAAGCGCTGGCGCAGTACCTCCGGCTTGACCTCGACCATCACGGCCAGCAAGTCCGGATAGCGCTGACGAGCCTCTGCCAGATAAGCCCGCGAGCCATTCACCAACACCGACCTGCCCGCCGCCAGCCACTGGTCCACCTGCCGAGGAATGCCGTAGTCCAGGCCATTGGCCCGCCAGTGCATGGCAAATTCACCCTGCGCCCGCAAGGCTTCAAACTGTTCGGGCGTGACACCTTGAGCGGCTTCGCCTTTGGCTTCGGCCGAGCGCGTAATGACGCGACGGGCAATTTCCACCCCGGCTGCTTCCAACCGCTCACGCGAAGCGTCGATCAGGGAATCTTTCCCCGCCCCCGACGGTCCTATCAGAAATATCAACCGGCCCGTCCCTGATCGGTGGTCGCTTGCGTCATGTTGCATAGCCACTATGCTCTATGAAAGGGAAACCGGCGCATTCTAGGGGTTTTCCAGGCCTTTTGCTGTGTTTTACCAGTTTTTGACGGCAAAAGACTGACGGTCAGGCAAGCCGGAGTATGTAAAACTTTTCAAACCAGTGCCCATTTCTGATAATTGGTACTGGCATAAAGCCTTTATCCGGCTCACTATTTGTCACAGAATTGACGCCAAGGAAACGGCGACCATGAGGCAAGATGAGCATCCATTTTTCACTGACGGTTGAACATTTTGTCGTCGCCACGGTCGTACTTCCATCCCGTGCGGCCAATTTGAGAACCGCTTCCCCTGAACCAAACTCCGGTCAATTTATATGCGCCCAATGAAACAGGCTATTTATTCCAGCCGCACCGCTGACAAGTTTGTCGTCCGCCTGCCAGACGGGATGCGTGAGCGCATTGCCGAGGTAGCGCGCAACCATCACCGCAGCATGAACTCCGAGATTATCGCGCGCCTGGAACAGAGCCTTATCCAGGAAGGCGCGCTGGGTGACGAGTTGAGCATGCGCCTGGACAGCCCTGAACTGTCCCTGCATGAGCGCGAGTTGCTGCAGCGCTTCCGCCAACTTTCCCACCGCCAGCAAAACGCCCTGGTCGCCCTCATCGCTCACGATGTGGAAATGGCCACCGACGCTTCCTGAGGTTTGCAGCGAACATGAAAAAGCCAGCGTAAGCTGGCTTTTTTGTGGGTGACTGACTGGCAGCAATATATCCCTGCGGGGGTTGCCCCCACAGGGGAAAAACGACCTACAGCAGGAACAGCGTAGCCAGGCCAAGGAAGATGAAGAATCCGCCGCTGTCGGTTACGGCAGTGATCATCACACTCGCCCCCATTGCCGGGTCGCGCCCCAAGCGGGCCAATGTCATCGGGATCAGCACCCCCATCAGCGCCGCCAGCAACAGGTTCAAGGTCATCGCGGCGGTCATCACCACCCCCAGTGACCAGCTGCCATACAGCCAGAACGCCACCGCACCGATCACGCCACCCCACACCAGGCCGTTGATCAGCGACACCGCCAACTCCTTGCGCATCAGGCGGCTGGTGTTGCCTGGCGACACCTGGTCCAGCGCCATGGCGCGCACGATCATGGTGATGGTCTGGTTACCCGAGTTGCCACCAATGCCCGCAACGATCGGCATCAACGCAGCCAACGCCACCAGTTTTTCAATCGACCCTTCAAACAGCCCGATCACTCGCGAAGCCACAAAGGCGGTAATCAGATTGATCGCCAGCCATGCCCAACGGTTGCGAAACGAACGCCACACCGAAGCGAAAATATCTTCTTCTTCACGCAGACCCGCCATGTTGAGGACTTCGCTCTCGCTCTCCTCACGGATCAGGTCGACCATCTCATCAATGGTCAAACGACCAATCAGGCGCTCGCTCTTGTCTACTACGGGTGCCGATACCAGGTCATAACGCTCGAAAGCCTGCGCCGCATCATAGGCATCTTCCTCGGGCTGGAAGGAAACCGGGTCGGTCGCCATGACCTCCGCCACCTTCTTCTCGGGGTCGTTGACCAGCAGGCGCTTGATCGGCAGTACCCCCTTGAGGATGCCGTCGTAATCGACCACGAACAGTTTGTCGGTGTGGTTCGGCAGCTCTTTCAGGCGGCGCAGGTAGCGCAGCACCACTTCCAGGCTGACGTCTTCGCGGATGGTGACCATCTCGAAGTCCATCAACGCACCGACCTGCTCCTCGTCGTAGCTCAACGCCGAACGTACGCGTTCGCGCTGCTGGGCATCGAGGGTTTCCATCAGCTCGTGAACAACGTCACGCGGCAGCTCAGGGGCCAGGTCGGCCAGCTCGTCGGCGTCCATCTCCTTGGCAGCAGCCAGCAGCTCGTGATCGTCCATGTCGGCGATCAGGGATTGGCGAACCGAGTCGGAAACTTCAAGCAGGATGTCGCCATCGCGATCCGAGCGCACCAGCTGCCAGACCGTCAGGCGGTCTTCCAGGGGCAAGGCTTCGAGGATGTAGGCGATGTCGGCGGGGTGCAGGTCATCGAGCTTGCGTTGCAGCTCGACGAGGTTCTGGCGGTGGACCAGGTTTTCCACCAGGTCGTTGTGCGCGCCTTCCTGGCGATGGGTCAGGTCTTCGACCACGCGCTGACGCTGCAGCAGTTCGACCACCTGGGCCAGGCGATCCTGCAGGCTTTCTTGCGCTTTTTTTACTTCTACTTCAGTCATAGGCGAACTCCACTCCCAGCAGCGGAGCACGCCGGGAGAATCAATCGGTCAGATCTTTCTGTATGAATCTTGTTAGCGAGTAACTACTGGGTAAGTCCATGGTGGTTTTCCACAAGCCCCGGCGGGGCTGACGGGCGCAATCATACACTGCTAAAGCTGTCAGATCGCTTAAATTTTTGGCTAGAACAATCGTTTGCGCGATAAAGCTGGGACAACGCTCGAAGCTATGAGTGCGACGGTTGCCGTGGATGGCAAAGCACATTTGATTTAGGGTGCCGCGCGCGGCGCCAAGCTACACCACAATCATTACAGAAGAGCGTAGATCGACATGAGCAACAATTCAGCGCTGCAGAAAAACAAAAAGCCCGCTCGATTGAGCGGGCTTCTTGATGGGATA
>NZ_BCBI01000106.1:0-6665 GCF_001320565.1 Pseudomonas sp. NBRC 111132 | reverse complement strand
CCACGGCAACATGACCGGTATGGACCAAAGCAATATGGCCGCCAGCGGTGCCATGCAGAACCATCCCGCCTCCGAAACAAACAACCCTCTGGTCGATATGCAGACCATGACCCCTACGCCAAAGCTGAGCGATCCGGGGATCGGGCTTCGCGATAACGGGCGTCGGGTTCTCACGTATTCGGATTTGCGTAGCACCTTCATCGACCCTGACGGCCGGGAACCTGGCCGGACAATCGAACTGCACCTTACCGGGCATATGGAAAAGTTCGCTTGGTCCTTCGATGGGATCAAGTTTTCTGACGCAGAGCCGCTGCGGCTCAAGTACGGCGAGCGCCTGCGTATTACCTTGGTCAACGACACCATGATGACTCACCCCATCCATCTGCACGGCATGTGGAGTGACCTGGAGGATGAGGACGGCAATTTCATGGTGCGAAAACACACGATCGATATGCCGCCTGGCTCGAAACGAAGCTATCGCGTAACCGCAGATGCACTCGGGCGCTGGGCCTATCACTGTCACCTCATGTACCACATGGAGATGGGCATGTTCCGAGAAGTCCGCGTGGACGAATGAACTGGAGATACGAGATGAGCAAACCAATGAAACGAAGCGCCTTTTTCCTCTCTGCCGCGATGGTTGGCCTGCTCGCGGTGTACGCCCCGTCTTCCTGGTCCAGTGACAACCATGATCAGCACTCTCAAAAGTCGTCCAACGCGGCGCAATCGAACGGCTCGAAGAGCAAGCAAGCCCAGGGCATGAACCATGAAGGCATGGATCACGGCTCCATGAAAGGCATGGATCATGGCTCTATGGAGGGCATGGATCATGGTTCCATGGAAGGAATGGATCACAGCAAAATGATGGAATCGCATGGCAGCGACAAAGCTAAGGCAGGGAAAAATGGCCAATAGCGTTGCACGACCATCGCTGCTGGCATTCGCCGTTTCTTTAGGTGTGCTGGGCGTTTCGCCCAGCTTCGCCGCTGAAATGGATCATTCCGGAATGGACCACTCGGCAATGGGCCACGGTGCCATGCAGATGGACCACGCCTCATCACAGGCTGCGATGCCGGGCATGGACCACAGCCAGATGGGCGCGAGCAAGCAACCCACGCAACCTGCACCCGTTGATCACAGCAAAATGGGCCATGGCCAGCCCAAAGCGAAACCCGCCTCGATGGACCACAGCAAGATGGACCATGGAAGCATGAAAGGCATGGATCACGGGTCCATGGAAGGCATGGATCATGGCGCGATGGGTCATTCCACGATGGGAAACGGGAACGCTGATTCGCCGACCCCGACCAGCCGTACGCCAATCCCGGTGCTGACTGATGCCGACCGGCAGGCTGCCTTCCCCCCGCTTGACGGGCACAAAATGGATGACAGCGGGTTCAACAGCTTTTTCTTGCTAGACCAACTGGAATACCAAGATGCCGATGAAGGTAGCACGCTTGCTTGGGATGCATCCGGCTGGGTGGGCGGCGATATCAATAGGCTCTGGATTCGCTCGGAAGGTGAACGAACCAATGGTGTGACTGAAGATGCTGAGCTGCAGCTCCTCTATGGCCGCTCGGTAAGCCCGTGGTGGGATGTTGTCGCCGGCGTCCGGCAGGATTTCAAACCGGAGGATCCGCAGACCTGGGCTGCGTTCGGTATTCAGGGCCTGGCCCTGTATGACTTCGAAGCTGAAGCCACCGCCTTTATCGGCGAGAACGGTCAAACCGCTGCCCGTCTGGAGGGCGAGTACGACATCTTGCTAACCAATCGTTTAATTCTTCAGCCAACCGCTGAGGCCAACTTTTATGGCAAGAACGACCCGGAACGCGGCGTCGGCTCTGGCCTGGCAAACACCGAAGTCGGGCTGCGGTTACGGTACGAGATTGTTCGCCAGTTCGCGCCATACATAGGTGTCACCTGGAGCCGTTCCTACGGCAAAACCGCCGATTTCATTCGGGATGAAGGCGGGGACGTGGACGAAGCTCGTTTTGTGGCCGGTATTCGGATGTGGTTTTGAGAACTCAACATGAAAAAAACAATTACAACGCTGGTGGCGGCAGGTGCTGTTACTAGCGCAGCAGTGCTAGGTGCTGCTTACTTCGGTCTCGTGAACGTTGGTGCGGACGACCCACACTTCCCCGCTGTGCATGCGTTTTTGGCCATGGCGCGGGATCGCTCGATTGAAGTCCGAGCAAGCGACATTGAGGTGCCAAACCTTAAAGATCCTGCTCTCATCCAAGCAGGGGCAGGCAACTACAACGCCATGTGTATCGGTTGCCACCTCGCGCCAGGGGTGGAGAAAACTGAACTCAGCCAAGCCCTATACCCATCCCCACCAAACCTCACCGAGATAGGTGTAAGCGGTGACCCTGCTGCTGCGTTTTGGACCATCAAGCACGGTATCAAAGCGACAGGCATGCCAGCCTGGGGTAAGAGCATGGACGACCAGTACATCTGGGGAATCGTCGCGTTCCTGGACCAGCTACCGCAACTCAATGCTGAGCAGTACCAGATGATGGTCGCTTCCAGTGGTGGTCACCAACATGGCGGTGGCGAAAGCGATATGCATAACCATGAAGGCCAACACGGTGGTGCGAAATCAGGTCATGGAAATCATGATGATTCCGCAGCAAACGGCGTGGCTGAGGAAAGTCATGATCATGGCAGTTCGCATTCGGAGTCTTCATCAGTAGCGGAGCACCACGGTGAACACGAGTCCGGCGAGGCGCACTCGGACCACCACACAGGTTCTACTCCCAAAACCCATGTGCACAAAGACGGGAAGGAGCACACTCATGACAAGTAAGCGCCGCTTCCTCGGTTTAAGTACCGCAGCGTCACTTCTAATCGCCTCAGCCGCCTTTGCTGCGGAGCCCCTGACTATCGATGTGCACCGGGACGCTAATTGCGGTTGCTGTAAGAAATGGATAGCGCACTTGGAGGCAAACGGCTTCAAGGTCGTCGACCACGTTGAAACGGACATGAGGGCGGTGAAGCAAGAGCTAGGAGTAGCTCCGAGGCTGGCTTCGTGTCACACCGCGGTTATCGATGGCAAGTTTGTGGAAGGTCACGTCCCCGCAGCCCAGGTGCAGGAGCTCATAAAGCGCAACGACCTGGCAGGCGTCGCGGTACCTGGCATGCCCGCTGGCTCACCAGGTATGGAGGTTGATGGCATGAAACACGCCTATCAAGTCATCGGCCTCACCAAGAGTGGGGACGATCAAGTAGTTGCCAGTTATCCTGACACGTAATGCAAGATGCCCCGGGGGAAGGGCTTCTGCCGGCCAGCCGACCAGCTGCAGCGCTGGTCGTGGTCAGCTTACTCCAAGACTTACCCTGTCCCTTCGGTCAGTTTTGACCTCTACAGTTAATTCCAGCAGAGCGATATTCGAGGATTTTCAACTCACCTGTTGAGTCCTCGTAATTCATCTGTGTCGGCATCACGTCGCAGCTACCTTTGAGCGAAGTCATACTGATAACTCTCGCCACATCCAGTTTCATTCCGTAGCGATAATGGATCACTTCAGGTGGTTTTTTTCCATTGGCAGCGGCGTAGGCACGCATTGCTTGCTCATTTGCCTGAATCATCTTTCCGTGTAAGCGATCAGATCCTCCTTCAGCTAAAGCGGATGAGGAGGCGATTACGAGCATGAGGGCGGCAATGCTTTTAGCGGTGTTCATTTCTGTTACTCCATGAAGACATGAGTGAAGCTTACCGACTGGGAGCTGTCATCCACGTGATCCAGGAATTACATGTTTGTAAGCAGGCTATCGATAATGATGGCTCTGAATACACGTGAAAGCCGCGTCGTTTCAGGCTGCGACAGTTTTAATTCTCTAGCGAATCAGTCTGAACCGGCGTTTTGGGTGATTGCGACAGTTTTGCGTTTCCTCTCCAAATGGCTGCAGGCCGCGAAAGACGGGACCCTCTAGCGACAGTTTTAATTCTCTAAATCCACCACCCGCAGAAAATTTCGTCACGCCCCAGAATGGGAATTTGCATTCGGGGCGCACCACGATTCATCTCGTGCCAGAAGCCGCCTGCAGTGCAATCAATTGGCGAGCCAAGACTCGACTACCTCAGCGCCATACTCGTTTTTCCAGGCCTTAAGCGTACGCTGATTACCACCCTTGGTCTCAACAACCTCTCCGCTGTGTGGATTCTTGTAGACCTTCACTTCGCGTGGTTTCCGAGAGGTTTTTGGGGCCATATCAGTGGAAGCCACCGCTTGCGGATCGAGGATCAGCACCACTTGGCGCAGGCCGTAGCCATACTCGTTGAGCAAACTGCGCAGCTTCGTTTCAAATTCCATTTCCTGCTTCAGGGCAGAGTCATTTTTCAGCGCTTCCAGCTCCGCCAGTTGGGCTGCGAGCTGTTGTTCGAGCAGGCGGAATTCAGCGAGACGGGACATAAGATTCTCCAAAATGGGTTCGATGATTTTAGCAATCAAGAAAGAAAGCGTGCTAACTATCTTGATCCCACATGCCTGAATCGGCAATCACGAGGCTGAGCGATCGGTGTGGATAAAAACGTGATGGCTTCAGGATCGTCGATCTGGGCGGCTTCACTTGCGAGGTAATCGATCAGCTTTTTGCTTCTTACCCAAACGTACTGCCGGCAAGCCGCGTTTGGAATGGATGGCCCCGCAACGGGGCGAAACCTGGCCTCCCAAAGGTGCTTGAACGCCTCCCTGGTCGACTTCCCCAAATACACCGCAATCTCCGGTCCCAAGATATAGCCACGCCTGAATCTGTCGATGGCTTGAGGCTTAACCATCAATTGCGTACGCCGGCCTCGTTCGACAGCAGTGCTCCATAGCAGACCCAGTCGAACGAACGCGTATGCGCATTGTTCTTTGACGCCTAACAGCGCAGCAGCCTTGACTACCGACAGGCCGGGAAAGACCGGACTCTTGTTCTCAGCTCGGGCTTGTTGCCACGCTGCAAAATCTTGCGGCTTGAGTAACCACGCCCCTACCGCAACCGAGCCATTCTCAGCTGGGCCGTAAGCGCGAAGTTCACCTGCACGTATTGCCTGAACCAACTCGACCAACCCACCCCCCTTGGGCAGAGAATGCTTGGCCAAGTAGTTGATCGACACCAGGCTCTGGTCAGAGCTGGTAGGCAGCTTCTCATCAATCAATTCGTTGATCGAGCGGCAGTCAATCAGCCACCTTTCGCCTGGGCGCGGTTCTCCACCAAAGAACTGGAGGGTACCACCAGCTAGCAGCTGCCTAACCCGATTGCGACAGAGGCTTAGCAAAGTCGAGGTTTCTTTCATATCAGCCACGCCCTGGAGATGCTGCGAGATTGCCTTCAAATGATCCAGGTCCACGACCGTAAAGACTCGATCTTCATGGACCTTCTCCCGATAGGCGATTTGTCCCTCCTGATGAAGGCGTTTTATGACTGATACCCCGAGACCACAAGCTTCAGCAGCAGAATCGAACGACACCCAACGATGTCTCTCAATCGTCTCCTCACTCAAATTGCGATTTCGCTTCGCTAACGGTGCTTCCCACGCATGCTGCAGAAATGATTCGAACTCTCGACGAAGAAAGTCAAAACAAGAGTCATCCAGATCACGGTGGATGTCGTGGTATATCGGGCCGAACGATCTGCTGAGCGTCCAATGTTCGTTATCGGAATGGACTGCCTTGAGGCCACTCAGCAGTTCTCTGAATGCGAGAGGCCAGTTCATGAGAACCACGCCCGCCGCGTTTGCCATAAGCCGCGATATCTCTAGCGAACCCGAATCAGCAACCTTCAGCGGCTGGGTTCTTTCCGTAGGCAAACTTCTGACAGCGAGACGCGATGACAACTCGTGAAACTGTTCGTAGGTGAGGGCCGCCAATCCCGCGTCAGCTGGCAACGAGTCGGCGTAAAACCTATCTTCAAAGCCAGAGGTGAGCCAGGCGGCCGTATCACTCGCCGGCGCGATCTCAAAATTGGTCCCACTCAATGAGGTGCCACACGCTTGGCAACTATTCGCACTCATTGCGCTTGGATCGGTTTCCTTCAGACAGTTGGGGCACCGCCCGTGGAGTTCAGTGCCGTGGACAGAACACGTCGTAACCAGGGTCAAGCCCCAGCTTTCTCTCCAATAACCGGCTTCGCCCAAACAGATCGGACAGTAACGAGCGTGATGAGTCGTCCATAACTTGACCCCCTTGGGCCTTGGATCACGAAACTCAGCAGATACCGCAGGCCAGCTCAGTGGTCCTTCCATCATCTGCAGCCAGTCCGCAACATCGGTCTCGTCGGCTCGTGCAAAGGCGGTGAGCAGTTCCTTTCTGGGTAATCCGTTGGCTTTCGCCAGGCGCTGCAGGTACCCCAAAAGACTTTCGTCTTGGTGTGGTCGTGGGTTGATTAAAAGACCAAACATTCCTACACATCCATGAAATCGAAGACATAAAAATCAGGGGAGTAGAGCCGGGCCGATAAGCCCGGCCCTTGGCCGTCAGGTACTGCTCTCTTCGAACGTCTCAAACGGCTCCCGCTTCCCGAACAGAGGCTGGAAATTGAAGCTCGCACTGAAGGGGTTTCGATCCTCGGTGGCGTAGCTCCAAACCTCGTCTTCAAAAGCCTGGGCCAGCACAGGAAGTTCAATCCCGACAAGGTCCTGGACTTGAACCAGCCAAACAGCCCTGTCCACAATCTTG
>NZ_BCBI01000105.1:0-7334 GCF_001320565.1 Pseudomonas sp. NBRC 111132 | reverse complement strand
CGGCTTCAACCGGAAAATCGACTACCTGCGGATGTCGGTCACCGACCGCTGTGACTTCCGTTGCGTGTACTGCATGGCTGAAGACATGCAGTTTTTGCCGCGCCAGCAAATCCTCAGCCTCGAAGAACTGTTCCAGGTAGCCGAGCGCTTCGTCGCCCTGGGCACCCGCAAGATCCGCCTGACCGGCGGCGAGCCCCTTGTACGCCAGGGCATCGTCGAGCTGTGCGGGCGCATCGCCGCCCTGCCCGGCCTGCGCGAGCTGTGCATGACCAGCAATGGTTCGCAACTCGGGCGCCTGGCCCAGCCACTGTTCGACGCAGGCGTCACGCGCCTGAACATCAGCCTCGACAGCCTGGATACCGACCGCTTCAAACAGCTGACCCGCACCGGCGACCTGGCCCAAGTGGTCGCTGGCATCGACGCCGCACGCCAGGCCGGTTTCAAACGCACCAAGCTCAACTGCGTGGTACTCAAAGGCCGCAACGACCATGAACTGGTCGACCTGGTGCGTTTTGCCATCGACCGCGAACTGGACATCACCTTCATCGAAGAAATGCCACTGGGCACCATCAGCGAACATGAGCGCGGCGAATCGTTCTGCTCCAGCGATGAAGTACGTGAACGCCTGGCCGGGCAATTCACCCTGATCGAATCGACCGAGTCATCCCAAGGGCCGGCCCGTTACTGGCGCCTGGCCGAAGCGGCCAACACCCGGGTCGGTTTCATTTCCCCGCACAGCCACAACTTCTGCGCCACCTGCAACCGTGTGCGCCTCACCGTCGAAGGCCGCCTGCTGCTGTGCCTGGGCAACGAACATTCGGTAGACCTCAAGCACGTGCTGCGCGCCCACCCAGGCAACCCCGAGCGCCTGGAAAAGGCCATCCGCGATTCGCTGCACCTCAAGCCCTACCGCCATCACTTCGAAGTCGGCGGCGAGGTGCAGATCCTGCGCTTCATGAACATGACCGGCGGCTGAGCAGCCGCCTCTGGATTTCCATGATCGTCCACCCCACCCCCGATGTACTGCGTGTGCTGTTCACCCTCAAGGGGTCGATCGTCAAACGCATTGCCTTGCGTTGCCTGATGGTCACCCTGCTGGCCGCGCTGATCGTGCTGGTCGAGCGGCATTTCCCGGCGTTTTTCTACCCGGTCAGCGCCACCCCATTCACCTTGCTGGGCCTGTCGCTGTCGATTTTCATGAGCTTTCGCAACAACGCCTGCTACGACCGTTGGTGGGAGGGGCGCAAGGCCTGGGGCAAGCTGATCATCGAAACGCGTTCGTTCGTGCGTGAAAGCGTGGTCATTGCCGACCAGCAGTTGCGAGCCGAGCTGCTGCGCAGCCTGTGCGGCTATGCCCATGCACTGAATGCCCGGCTGCGTAACGAGGACGACCTGGCGGCCGCTCGCCCCTGGCTGGCCCGGCCGGAGACAATCAGCCCGCACAACGTGTGCGACGGTATCCTGCGTGAAATAGGCGAGCACTGCTCACGCCTGGCCGAACGACAACAGATCAGTGATTGGCGCTACAGCCTGCTGGAACAACGCCTGGTGGGCCTGACCGAAGTGCAGGCCACTTGCGAGCGGATCAAGTTCACCCCCTTGCCGTTTCCCTACACGCTGTTGCTGCACCGTACCATCTACATTTTTTGCATTCTGCTACCGTTTGCCCTGGCCGAGCCGCTGGGCTGGCTGGCGCCGTTGTTCACCACCATCGTGGGGTACACCTTCTTCGGGCTGGATGCGATTGGCAACGAACTGGAAGACCCATTCGGGCGGGATGAGAACGACCTGCCGACCGATGCCCTGGTGCGCACGGTGGAACGGGATGTGCTGGCGGGGCTGGGGGAACAGCAGTTACCACCGGCGTTGTTGCCGGTGGGGTATGTGTTGAGCTGACAGGCAGCAGCATCAGCCCCGGCTTGCACAGGCCTCGATCGGCAGCAGGTGTTTGACGAAGTTGCAGGGCCGGTGTCGGGCATCCAACTGCTCTGCCAAAATCCCCTCCCACGCGGTACGGCAAGCCCCGGTGGAGCCCGGCAGGCAGCATACCAAGGTTCTGTTGGACAACCCGGCCAGCGCCCGGCTTTGCACGGTCGAGCTGCCAATATCGAGAATCGACAACGCCCGGAACAGCTCGCCAAAACCATCGATACGCTTATCCAGCAGGCACTCGACTGCTTCTGGCGTGCTGTCGCGCCCGGTAAAGCCGGTACCACCGGTTATCAGCACCACCTGCACCTGCTCATCGGCAATCCAGGTAGCCACCTGGGCGCGGATCTTGTACAGGTCGTCCTTGAGCAGTGCCCGCGCCACCAGTCGATGGCCGATCTCTACCGAGCGGCTGGCCAGCAGCTCGCCGGAAGTATCGTTGTCGTAGGTACGGGTGTCGCTGACAGTCAGCACGGCGATGTTCAGCGGTACGAAGACCGCATCGGGTTGGACGCGCACGGTGAAGCTCCTTGAATGGCATTGTCACCACGCTAGAGGCATGGCCCCAGGTGCGTCCAATCGATATGGCGTACCGGCCGATCAATGACATCTATCGCAGACGTAGGTTATGGTCTGCACAACCAGACGCCAGGCACTTCCATGGACATCAAGCAGCTCAAGTTCCTCATCGCCCTCGACCAGACCCGCCACTTCGGCCAGGCCGCGGCGCTGTGCCATATCACCCAGCCGACGCTGTCCATGCGCCTGCGCAACCTGGAAGACGAACTGGACCTGGTACTGGTCAAGCGTGGCCAGCGCTTCGAGGGTTTCACCGAGGCCGGCGAGCGCATCCTGGCCTGGGCCCGCACCCTGCTCGCCGCCCACGACGGCCTGCAGGCCGAGGCCGCCAGCTGCCGCGGCCAGGTGGTCGGCAGCCTGCGCCTGGGCACCGTGCCGCTGGCCAGCTTCAACCCCATGCACCTGCTGCTGCCGCTGCGCGAAAAGTACCCCGAACTGCACTTTCAGCTCAGCTCGCTGAGCTCGGAGCAGGTCATCGACGGGCTCAGCCGCAACCAGCTCGACCTGGGTATCTGCTACCTGGACCAGGTCAACACCAGCTTCTTCGACGTGATCGAGCTGGGCACGACCACCATGGGCCTGCTGCACGACACTCGGCACTTCCAGTTCGCCAGCGACACGCTGCGTTGGGACGAACTCGGCGACATTCCGCTAGGGCTGCTGAGCAAAGGCATGCACTACCGCCAGTCGCTGGACCTGAGCTTCCGCAGCCGTGGCCTGGAGCCCAATGCGGTGCTGGAGAGCGACTCGAGCTTCCAGCTGATCCAGGCGATCAACACCGGCATGTGCTGCGCGATCATGCCACTGGACTGCGGCCTGGAAGACCTCAGCGAACACCTGCGTATCCTGCCGGTGGCCGACGCCGCCATCCATAGCCCGGTCGGTTTGCTGCTGCGCCGCAGCGAGCCGCGCTCGGCAATTGCCGAACAATGCTTTGCCGAAGCGCGCGGGCTGTTTCAAGCCACCTGATCGGCAGTCGCCTGGCGGTACTGGCGCGGGGTGAAGCCGGTCAGTTGCTTGAACTGGCGGCTGAAGGCGCTGTGGTCGGTGTAGCCGCAGCACATCGCCACTTCAGTGATCGGTAGCGCCGAATGCAGCAAGCGGTGGGCGTGCTCCAGGCGCGCCTTGTGGATCATCTGCCGGGGCGTGAGGTGGAACACCCGCTTGCAGTAGCGCTCCAGCTGGGCCACGGAAATGCCGGCAATGCGGGTCAGCTCGCCCATGCTGATCGGTTGGTGGAAATGCCGCCGAATATGCTCGTCCACCGCGGCCAGGCGCTGGTAGGCAGGGTGGCTGTCGGCGGCTGACTGCAAATCTACCGAAATGCCAACCAGGCCGATGATCTCGCCCGCCTGGTTGTACAACGGGCGCTTGTGGGTCAGGCACCAGCCCGGTTCACGGCTGCCGTACAGGTGTAGCTCCAACTGGTCTTCCAGTACCAGCCCCTCCTTGAGAACGCGACGGTCCTGCTCGGTGTAGCCAGGGCCCAGCTGTGCCGGAAACACTTCGGCGCTGGTCTTGCCCAGCAACGGCTGCAGGCGCTTGAGGCCGCAGCGCTGAACCAGGGTGTCGTTGGCCAGTACGTAACGGGCAGCCGGGTCCTTGATGAAGATGGCGGCGTTGGGGATGGCGTCGAGAATCGGCAGCAGCAGCGATACACCGGCGAGCAAGGCCTCGAGGGTGGCGGGGCGGTGCTGGTCGAGGGAATGGTAGAGGGTGGCCAAGGGGTTGACGGTCATCTTCGGTTCTCTGCTGGCTGTGCCGGCCCTTATGCAGTGTGGCTTTCAGCCTATCGTCCAGCTGTGCGCCTTGCCATCGTTTTTCTGCAACTGTGCCGATTTCGTCACCCCCTCTGCAGAAAACCATCAAGAACCGCCGACCCGACCGGTTCACTCTATGCCCCACGCAAGCCGCCCAAGTCCTACAAGAGCGCGGCCCAAAAAGCCGCATCTCGTGACATCAGACCTGCCTATCCAATAACCAACAAAAAGGCGAACCCATGTCAGGCAAATTCAAAAAACAGTTATCACTGCTGGACCTCACCTTCATCGGCCTAGGCGCCATCTTCGGCTCCGGCTGGCTGTTCGCCGCCAGCCACGTCTCGGCCATCGCTGGCCCGGCTGGCATCCTTTCCTGGTTCCTTGGCGGGTTCGCCGTACTGCTGCTGGGCATCGTCTACTGCGAGCTAGGCGCCGCCCTGCCCCGTGCCGGTGGCGTGGTGCGCTACCCGGTGTATTCGCACGGCCCACTGCTGGGCTACCTGATGGGCTTCATCACGCTGATCGCCTTTTCCAGCCTGATTGCCATCGAAGTGGTCGCCTCACGCCAATACGCCGCCGCCTGGTTTCCCGGGCTGACCAAGGCCAGCTCCAGTGACCCGACCGTACTCGGCTGGCTGGTGCAGTTCGCCCTGCTGGGGCTGTTCTTCTTCCTCAACTACCGCAGCGTGAAAACCTTCGCCAAGGCCAACAACCTGGTCAGCGTGTTCAAGTTCATTGTGCCGCTACTGGTGATCGGCGTGCTGTTCACCTTCTTCAAACCAGAAAACTTCGAGGTTCAGGGCTTTGCCCCATTCGGCTTGTCCGGCGTGGAAATGGCCGTGTCGGCGGGCGGCATCATCTTCGCCTACCTGGGCCTGACGCCGATCATTTCGGTGGCCAGCGAAGTGAAGAACCCGCAACGCACCATCCCGATCGCGCTGATCTTGTCTGTGCTGCTGTCCACTGCCATCTACGCCCTGCTGCAACTGGCCTTCCTTGGCAGTGTGCCCACCGAAATGCTGACCAACGGCTGGGCCAGCGTGACCAAGGAGCTGGCCCTGCCCTACCGAGATATCGCCCTGGCCCTGGGTGTGGGCTGGTTGGCCTACCTGGTGGTGGCCGATGCGGTGATTTCGCCCAGCGGCTGCGGCAACATCTACATGAACGCCACCCCGCGCGTGGTCTATGGCTGGGCGCAGACCGGCACCTTCTTCAAGTACTTCACCCGCATCGACGCAGAATCCGGCATCCCACGCCCGGCACTGTGGCTGACCTTTGGCCTGTCGGTGTTCTGGACCCTGCCGTTCCCATCGTGGGAAGCGCTGATCAACGTGGTATCGGCTGCCCTGGTACTGAGCTACGCCGTCGCCCCGGTCACCGTCGCCGCCCTGCGCCGCAACGCGCCAGACATGCCGCGCCCGTTCCGGGTCAAGGGCATGGGCGTGCTCGGCCCGCTGTCGTTCATCATCGCCGCGCTGATCGTGTACTGGTCGGGCTGGAACACCGTGTCGTGGTTGCTGGCCCTGCAGATCGTGATGTTCGTGCTGTACCTGCTGTGCGGCCGCTTCGTGCCCACCCAACACCTGTCGCTGGCCCAGCAAGTACGCTCGTCGGCGTGGCTGATCGGCTTCTACGCGGTGACCATCCTGCTGTCGTGGCTGGGCAGTTTTGGCGGCCTGGGCGTGCTAGCCCACCCGTTCGACACCCTGGCCGTGGCCGCCTGCGCGCTGGGCATCTACTACTGGGGCGCTGCGACTGGCGTACCTGCCCACCTGGTACGCCTGGAAGGTGAAGACGAAAGCGAAGCCAGCGCTGAAACCTATCCCAGCCGCCCCGCTGCCGTCGCTTCCTGATCTTTTACGCAAGGGACAAGCCCATGAAACAGATTCACGTCATCGACTCCCACACTGGCGGCGAACCCACCCGCCTGGTGATGAGGGGCTTCCCGCAACTGCACGGCCGCAGCATGGCCGAACAGCGTGACGAACTGCGCGAGCTGCACGACCAATGGCGCAAGGCCTGCCTGCTGGAGCCACGCGGCAACGATGTGCTGGTGGGCGCGCTGTACTGCCCGCCGGTGTCGGCCGACGCCACCTGCGGGGTGATCTTCTTCAACAACGCCGGCTACCTGAACATGTGCGGCCACGGCACCATCGGCCTGGTGGCCTCGCTGCAGCACCTGGGCCTGATCGCGCCGGGCGAGCACAAGATCGACACCCCGGTCGGCCAGGTCAGCGCCACCCTGCATGAAGACGGCGCCATCACCGTGGGCAACGTGCCCTCCTACCGGTACCGCCAGCAGGTGGCGGTGGCCGTGCCCGGCCATGGCGTGGTGCGCGGCGACATCGCCTGGGGCGGCAACTGGTTCTTCCTCGTTTCCGAGCATGGCCAGCGCATCGAACTGGATAACCGCGAAGCGCTGACCGAGTACACCTGGGCCATGCTCAAAGCCCTCGAAGCCCAGGGTATCACCGGCGAAAACGGCGCCCCCATCGACCACGTCGAGCTGTTCGCCGACGACGCCAACGCCGACAGCCGCAACTTCGTGATGTGCCCCGGCAAGGCTTACGACCGCTCGCCGTGCGGCACCGGCACCAGCGCCAAGCTGGCCTGCCTGGCCGCCGACGGCAAGCTTGCCGAAGGCCAGACCTGGGTGCAGGCCAGTATCACCGGTAGCCAGTTCCATGGCCGCTACGAGCACGACGGCGAGCGCATTCGCCCGTTCATCACCGGCCGCGCCTACATGACCGCCGACAGCACCCTGCTGATCGACGAACAGGACCCTTTCGCCTGGGGCATCTGACCCTCGGCCTTTTTCCGACTGAATACTGCTAGGAGTGATAACAATGACCGACAACATCTTCACCGGCACCATGCCTGCCCTGATGACCCCGTGCACCGCCGAGCGCAAGCCGGACTTCGACGCCCTGGTGCGCAAAGGCCGCGAACTCATCGAAGCCGGCATGAGCGCCGTGGTGTACTGCGGTTCGATGGGTGACTGGCCACTGTTGACCGAGGCCGAGCGCCAGGAAGGCGTGGCGCGCCTGGTGGCCGCCGGCATTCCAA
>NZ_BCBI01000104.1:0-7805 GCF_001320565.1 Pseudomonas sp. NBRC 111132 | reverse complement strand
AGTGCCGGCCCCGGTAGATGCCAGCCGCTATCAAGTGTGGCTGCAGACCGCCGATGAAACCCTGGACTATCGCCACGCCGAGCGCTATTACCGTGCTTGTGCCCTGCGCATTCAGGCCGGTGGCGACCACAGCTTCCAAGGCTTCGCCGAGCGCCTGCCGGCACTGTTGGCGTTCGCCGGCATTGCCCGTGGGCAGTATGCTGCGCTCGATTTTTCTGTATTTTGACTTTTTTGCACTCACCAGACTGACGACGAGACCCTATGGCCAATCCCAGCGCTAGCGCCTATAACGCAGACGCCATCGAAGTCCTCTCGGGCCTTGACCCGGTCCGCAAGCGGCCGGGCATGTACACCGATACCAGCCGCCCCAACCACCTGGCCCAGGAAGTCATCGACAACAGTGTCGACGAAGCCCTGGCCGGCCACGCGCGTTCGGTGCAGGTCATCCTGCATGCCGACCACTCGCTGGAAGTCAGCGACGACGGCCGTGGCATGCCGGTGGACATCCACCCGGAAGAGGGCGTGTCCGGGGTCGAGCTGATCCTCACCAAGCTGCACGCTGGCGGCAAGTTCTCCAACAAGAACTACCAGTTTTCTGGCGGCCTGCATGGTGTGGGCATTTCGGTGGTCAACGCCCTGTCGACCCAGGTGCGCGTGCGTGTCAAACGTGACGGCAACGAATACCAGATGACGTTCGCCGACGGCTTCAAGGCCAGCGAGCTGGAAGTGGTCGGCTCGGTCGGCAAGCGCAACACCGGCACCAGCGTGTACTTCAGCCCCGACCCCAAGTACTTCGACTCGGCCAAGTTCTCCATCAGCCGCCTCAAGCACGTGCTCAAGGCCAAGGCAGTACTGTGCCCGGGCCTGCTGGTCACCTTCGAGGACAAGGCCAGCGGCGAGAAGGTCGAGTGGCATTATGAAGATGGCCTGCGTTCTTACCTGGTCGATTCGGTCAGCGAATTCCAGCGTCTGCCCGACGAGCCGTTCTGCGGCAGCCTGGCTGGCAACAAGGAAGCCGTGGACTGGGCGTTGCTGTGGTTGCCAGAAGGTGGCGACAGCATCCAGGAAAGCTACGTCAACCTGATCCCCACCGCTCAGGGCGGCACCCATGTCAACGGCTTGCGTCAGGGCCTGCTGGATGCCATGCGTGAGTTCTGCGAGTTCCGCAATTTGCTGCCGCGTGGCGTGAAGCTTGCGCCAGAGGACATCTGGGAGCGCATTTCCTTCGTGCTCTCGATGAAAATGCAGGAGCCGCAGTTCTCTGGGCAGACCAAAGAGCGCCTGTCATCGCGCGAGGCGGCCGCGTTCGTTTCCGGCGTGGTCAAGGACGCCTTCAGCCTTTGGCTCAACGCCCACCCCGAGCTGGGCATGCAACTGGCAGAGCTGGCCATCAGCAACGCCGGGCGCCGCCTTAAGGCCAGTAAAAAGGTCGAACGCAAGCGCATCACCCAGGGCCCGGCACTGCCTGGCAAGCTGGCCGATTGCGCCGGCCAGGACCCGATGCGTGCCGAACTGTTCCTGGTTGAGGGTGACTCGGCAGGTGGCTCGGCCAAGCAGGCGCGGGACAAGGAGTTCCAGGCCATCCTGCCGCTGCGCGGCAAGATCCTCAACACCTGGGAAGTGGACGGTGGCGAAGTCCTGGCCAGCCAGGAAGTGCATAACATTGCCGTGGCCATCGGCGTAGATCCGGGTGCCACCGACCTTGCGCAGCTGCGCTACGGCAAGATCTGCATCCTCGCCGACGCCGACTCCGACGGGCTGCACATCGCCACGCTGCTGTGCGCGCTGTTCGTCCAGCACTTCCGTGCGCTGGTCGAGGCCGGGCATGTGTACGTGGCCATGCCGCCGCTGTACCGCATCGACCTTGGCAAGGAAATCTACTACGCCCTCGACGAAGCCGAGCGTGACGGCATTCTTGACCGCCTGGTGGCCGAGAAGAAGCGCGGCAAGCCGCAGGTCACCCGCTTCAAGGGCCTGGGCGAGATGAACCCGCCACAGCTGCGCGAAACCACCATGGACCCGAACACCCGGCGCCTGGTGCAGCTGACCCTGGATGACGTGGAGGCCACCTGCGAGCTGATGGACAAGCTGCTGGCCAAGAAGCGCGCCGGTGACCGCAAGAGTTGGCTGGAAACCAAAGGCAACCTGGCCGAGGTCATGGTTTGATTCGGCAAGTACTTGCCGTTTGCCTTGCGCTGGTTGCCCTGCCTTGCCTGGCGGGCAACTGGCCAGAGCTGAAGCTCAGTGGCGAGCACCCGATCGATGGCATGCGCGGTGGCAACCTGTCTGGCCTGGCGCAATGTCGGGGCGGGCTGTGGGGTGTTTCCGATCGCGACGACGACCGCATTTACCGCTTCGACCAGCAGAACACCACCTGGCGCGCACAACCGCTTACCTTCACCCCGCCAACGCCGCCGGAAAGCGGCCTGCCGTGGGGGCTGAAGTCGCGCAACTGGGCAGCGTCGTACATTCGCGGTGGCGAGCTGGATTTCGAAGGCATCACCTGTGACCAGGCGGGTAACCTGTACCTGGTCAGTGAAGCCCATGCCGCGGTGCTGCAATTGCCGCTGCAAGGCGAGCCGGACTGGTTGAAGATCGACCCGGCCATGGTGCGTCAGGCCCGGGCCAGTGGCATGTTGCTGAACTTCAATGCCTTGTTCGAAGGCTTGGCGATCAACCCGGCGGGGGACCGTCTGTGGCTGGCCGCCGAGCGTGAACGCCGCGGCCTGGTGGCTATCGAGCGCCAGCAATCGGTATGGACCTGCGGGCGTAGTTGCGTGCTGCTGAGCGAGGCCGGGGTCGAGATGCAGCCGGCGCAAATGCCCGATGCCCGGGCCTTGTCGCGCGATTTCGCCGACCTGGCCTGGTACGAGGGCAAGCTGTTTACCCTCGAACGTAACGCCTACCGGGTGTGCCGGCGGGATGCCGACAGTGGCAAGGTCGAGCGTTGCTGGTCGTTCGCTGCCGATGCGCTGGTGGAATCACGCCGCTATTCGCAGCCGTTTGGCCTTGCCGAAGCACTGGTGATCGATGCCAAGGGCGCCTGGATCGGCCTGGACAACAACAACGGCGCCCGCGCCGATGGCGAAACCCGCCCGATCGTCTGGCGTTTTGATGCGCCGCAAGGCGGCTGGAGCGCCAAGCCATGAGCCAGGCGCCGGGCAAGCGCGCGGGCAGGGTGCTGATGGTCGTCGCTTGGGCGGCGGCGCTGTTCCTTGCCACGCGCTTTTTCGGCCAATGGGAGGACAGCCAGCGCAACCCCAATAGCCAGGTGCAGTCCGAGCATGGCGAAGGTTTTATCGAAGTGCGCCTGTTGGGCAACGGCCAAGGGCACTTCGTGCTCGACGGTGCGATCAACGGCCAGGTGGTGCACTTCATGCTCGACACCGGTGCCACCGACGTGGCGATCCCTGAAGCGCTGGCCCGCGAGTTGAACCTCGAACGCGGCAGCCCGGTGCTGCTCAGCACTGCCAACGGCCGTACCGA
This sequence comes from Pseudomonas sp. NBRC 111132, assembly GCF_001320565.1. NCBI lineage: Bacteria > Pseudomonadati > Pseudomonadota > Gammaproteobacteria > Pseudomonadales > Pseudomonadaceae > Pseudomonas > Pseudomonas sp. NBRC 111132. The sequence continues at coordinate 4,319 of NZ_BCBI01000104.1, read as the reverse complement.
GGGTTACCGCACGCGTCTGGCCAGCCTGCAATTGGGCGATATCCGCCTGCAGGACGTACGCGCCATCGTGGTACCGGGCCTGGACGGGCCCACCGTATTGCTGGGCATGAGTGCCCTGCAGCAACTTGAATTTACCCAGCGCGGCGGCACCATGCTGTTGCGCCAGAACCTGAAATGACGAGGCCCGCATGAGCGACTCACTGGAACTCAGCCTGGACGGTGTCGAACGCCGCTCGCTGGCTGACTTCACCGAACAGGCCTACCTCAACTACTCCATGTACGTGATCATGGACCGCGCCTTGCCGCACATCGGCGACGGCCTGAAGCCGGTGCAGCGACGCATCGTCTACGCCATGAGCGAGTTGGGGCTCGATGCCGATTCCAAGCACAAGAAGTCGGCGCGTACCGTCGGTGACGTGCTCGGCAAGTTCCATCCCCACGGCGACTCGGCCTGCTACGAGGCCATGGTGCTGATGGCGCAGCCGTTCAGCTACCGCTATACCCTGGTCGATGGCCAGGGCAACTGGGGTGCGCCGGACGATCCGAAGTCATTCGCCGCCATGCGTTACACCGAAGCGCGGTTGTCGCGCTACGCCGAAGTGCTGCTTAGCGAAGTCGGCCAGGGCACCGTGGACTGGGTGCCGAACTTCGACGGCACCTTGCAGGAGCCGGCCGTGTTGCCGGCGCGCCTGCCCAATATCCTGCTCAATGGCACCACCGGTATCGCCGTGGGCATGGCCACCGACGTGCCGCCGCACAACCTGCGTGAAGTAGCCAGCGCGTGCGTGCGCCTGCTCGACGAGCCCAAGGCCACCATCGAGCAACTGTGCGAGCATATCCAGGGGCCGGATTACCCGACCGAGGCCGAAATCGTCACGCCACGGGCCGAAATCCTCAAAATGTACGAAAGTGGCCGTGGCTCGATCCGCATGCGCGCCGTGTACCGTGTCGAGGATGGCGACGTCGTCGTCACCGCGCTGCCGCACCAGGTCTCAGGGGCCAAGGTGCTGGAGCAGATCGCCGCACAGATGCAGGCCAAGAAGCTGCCGATGGTCGCCGACCTGCGCGACGAGTCGGACCACGAAAACCCGTGCCGTATCGTCATCATCCCTCGGTCCAATCGCGTGGATGCCGACGAGCTGATGCAGCACCTGTTTGCCACCACCGACCTGGAGAGCACCTACCGGGTCAACGTGAATATCATCGGCCTCGACGGCCGGCCGCAGTTGAAAAACCTGCGAACCATCCTGGTGGAGTGGCTGGAGTTCCGTACCAATACCGTTCGTCGCCGCTTGCAGCACCGTCTGGACAAGGTCGAGAAGCGCTTGCACCTGTTGGACGGTTTGCTCACCGCGTTCCTCAACCTGGATGAAGTGATCCACATCATCCGTACCGAGGAGCACCCCAAGCAGGCGTTGATCGCCCGCTTCGAACTCACCGAAATCCAGGCCGACTACATCCTCGAGACCCGCCTGCGGCAGTTGGCGCGCCTGGAAGAAATGAAGATCCGCGGCGAACAGGACGAGTTGCTGAAGGAGCAAGCCAAGCTGCAGGCCCTGCTGGGCAGCGAGGCCAAACTGCGCAAGTTGGTGCGCAGCGAGCTGATCAAGGATGCCGAAACCTATGGCGACGATCGCCGTTCGCCAATTGTCGAGCGCGCCGAAGCCAAGGCCCTGTCGGAAAACGAGCTGATGCCGACCGAGCCGGTCACCGTGGTGCTCTCCGAGAAGGGTTGGGTGCGCTGCGCCAAGGGCCATGACATCGACGCCACCGGCCTTTCCTACAAGGCTGGCGACGGCTTCAAGGCCGCTGCGGCCGGGCGTTCCAACCAGTTTGCAGTGCTGATCGATTCCACCGGTCGCAGCTATTCGCTGCCCGCCCACAGCCTGCCATCGGCGCGTGGCCAGGGCGAGCCGCTGACAGGCCGCCTGACACCGCCACCGGGGGCCACTTTCGAATGCGTACTGCTGCCTGATGACGATGCGCTGTACGTGGTGGCTTCGGATGCCGGCTACGGCTTCGTGGTCAAAGGTGAAGACCTGCAGGCCAAGAACAAGGCCGGCAAAGGTTTGCTCAGCCTGCCCAACGGCGCCAAGGTCATGACCCCACGCCCGGTGGCGGACCGCGAGCAGGACTGGCTGGCGGCGGTGACCACCGAAGGTCGCCTGTTGGTGTTCAAGGTCAGCGACCTGCCACAGCTGGGTAAAGGCAAGGGCAACAAGATCATTGGCGTGCCCGGCGATCGGGTGGCCAGCCGTGAAGAATTTGTCACCGATCTGGCCGTGATTCCCGAAGGTGCAACCCTTGTATTGCAGGCCGGCAAGCGTACCCTGTCTTTGAAAGGGGACGATCTGGAGCATTACAAGGGCGAGCGTGGGCGGCGCGGCAGCAAGCTGCCACGCGGGTTCCAGCGCGTCGATGGGTTGCAGGTGGAAGTGCCGGCGTAACGGCCAGAAATGTCTGGAACGGCAATTTCAGCGCCGTTCCGGGCAGAAATGCTGGAGTCGGACGGTTATTTCGCGGATGATATGGCCCTTGCGGTGCCGACGTAGTCGTGTGCCCGTTTGAATCTACATGTATCACTGCGGTGTGCCTTGTGGCGGCCGCCTGGATGGGATGATGAAATTTCTGCGCCTTCCATTTGCGCTGTTGATGACTGGCCTGCTGGGCCTTGGCGGGTGCACCATGCATCAGCCGGTTGCCCTGTACCAGCTCGACAGTGGTGATCCTGGCCAGCCTTCGCAGAGTGCGGGCATGGCCGTGGTGCTCGGCCCGGTATCGGTGGCCGATTACCTGCAGCGTGAAACCTTTCTGCAGCGTCAAGCCGATGGCAGCCTGAGTGCGGCGACCGACGGCCGTTGGGCTGGCAGCCTTTCGTCGGATATCGACCAACTGCTGGTGCGCCAACTGGCCTGGCGTCTGGACAGCCAACGCGTTGTGCTGGCACCGGCGACCACGGGCTTCAGCCCGGACGTGCAGGTGTTGTTGTCGATCACTCGCCTGGACTCGGGCAAGGATCAGCCGGCCATACTGGATGCCCAGTGGCGTCTGCTCGACCGCCGTGGCCATGTGCGTGACAACCGTATCGTTCACCTCGAACAGCCGCACGAGGGCAGCGAATCGTCGCAGGTTCAGGCTCAGGGCCAACTGCTGCAGAAGCTGGCCGAACAGCTGAGCACAGCGCTGAAGCCGCTGGCCAACCAGCCGGCGATTGCCGAAGAGTCGCCTAAAAAGCCCGCTGCGCCGGTACAGGTGAAGAAGGCACCGGAGAAATCCAAGATCCCGATGGCCTCCCCGATTCGTACCGATATGGAAGTTTATCGGTTCTGATCGAACTGCCAGGTACGAAAAAGCCCGCGATCATGCGGGCTTTTTTTTGCCTCTACAGAGAGGCCGCTTCCATAGCTGTCAGGCCCTGCGCTCGTGCATCCGCGCCAGCTGCCGTTCCAGCATCGACGGGTAGGGCTCCATCAGGCGCTCTACGCAGCAGGCGCCTTCTGGGCTGGCAATCGGACGAATGCGGGCGCGCTGACGAATCAGCGCGTCATCGCTGATCTGCCGCTCCACCAACAACAGGTTGCGGCTGTGCTGCGACAGTGCCAAAGCATCCTGAACCTTCTCGGCCATCAGCAGATCAACCAGTTCCAGCCCATGCAGGTCGTTGCCCAGCACCAGGCCCAGTTGCAGCTGCAAGGTGATGCCGCTGTCGGCCACTTCGATCTGCAGAGCATGGCCCAGGGCGCGCAACAGCTCGCCGCAACAAATGGCGTTGGTCAGATAGTCTTCGCCACACTCGCGGCTGTGGAACAGCACCAGGGTGCTGCCATCGTCGAGCGTGTGGGTTTCGCCGTCGTAGAGTGAGGCCGCGTGCTCCAGGCAGTCGCGGTAGCGCTCGGTCAGCTCGGTCAGGCGTGTGCGTGGCAGGCGGCGCAGTTGCTCCTGCGAGCCCAGCTGCACGGCCAGTACGGCGCTGTACTGCGGCTCATCGGACTCGACCAGCGCGGCGGCTTTGGGCGCAGGGTCGTCGTCCAGCAGGCCGGCGAAGGCTTCGTCGTCATGCTCGTCTTCCACGGCGACAACCTTGGCGCGCGGCGCGGCCTTGGCGGGGGGGGCAGCTTCGTGCAGGTCGTCAAACGACTCGTCGTCGTCTTCCTCGAGCTCTGGTTCTGGCGGCGGCGGTGGAGCCAGGCGTGCATGCAGCTGGCGGGCGATGTCGCCAATCTCGTCCTGGCGGTCGGTGGCCGGGGTATAGGGCTGTGGGTCGCGCAGCCATACCCGCAGTTGCAGCAGCGGCAGGGTGATGTAGCGGCCTTGACGCA
>NZ_BCBI01000103.1:0-10365 GCF_001320565.1 Pseudomonas sp. NBRC 111132 | reverse complement strand
AAAGATTGTGGACAGGGCTGTTTGGCTGGTTCAAGTCCAGGACCTTGCCGGGATTGAACTTCCGGTACTTGCCCAGGCTTTTGAGGACGAGGTTTGGAGCTGCGCCACCGAGGAACGAAACCCCTTCAGTGCGAGCTTCAATTTCCAGCCTCTGTTCGGGAAGCGGGAGCCGTTTGAAACGTTCGAAGAGAGCAATACCTGACGGCCAAGGGCCGGGCTTATCGGCCCGGCTCTACTCCCCTGATTTTTATGTCTTCGATTTCATGGATGTGTAGGAATGTTTGGTCTTTTAATCAACCCACGACCACACCACGACGAAAGTCTTTTGGGGTACCTGCAGCGCCTGGCGAAAGCCAACGGATTACCCAGAAAGGAACTGCTCACAGCTTTTGCACGAGCAGGCGAGACCGAGGTTGCGGACTGGCTGCAGCAGATCGAGGGACCTTTGAGTTGGCCAATCGTAGCTGCTGAGTTTCGTGATCCTAAGCCTAAAGGGGTCAAGCTATGGACGACTCATCACGCTCGTTACTGTCCGATCTGTTTGGGCGAAGCCGGTTATTGGAGAGAAAGCTGGGGCTTGACCCTGGTTACGACATGTTCTGTCCACGGCACTGAACTCCACGGGCGGTGCCCCAACTGTCTGAAGGAAACCGATCCAAGCGCAATGAGTGCGAATAGTTGCCAAGCGTGTGGCACCTCATTGAGTGGGAGCAATTTTGAGATCGCACCGGCGAGTGATACAGCCGCCTGGCTCACCTCTGGCTTTGAAGATAGGTTTTACGCCGACTCGTTGCCAGCTGACGCGGGATTGGCTGCCCTCACCTACGATCAGTTTCACGAGTTGTCATCGCGTCTCGCTGTCAGAAGTTTGCCTACGGAAAGAATCCAGCCGCTGAAGGTCGCTGATTCGGGTTCGCTAGAGATATCGCGGCATATGGCAAACGCTGCGGGCGTGGTTCTCATGAACTGGCCTCTCGCATTCAGAGAACTGCTGAGTGGCCTCAAGGAAGTCCATTCCGATAGCGGAAATTGGACGCTCAGCAGGTCGTTCGGACCGATATACCACGACATCCACCGTGATCTGGATGACCCTTGTTTTGACTTTCTTCGTCGAGAGTTCGAATCATTTCTGCAGCATGCGTGGGAAGCACCGTTAGCGAAGCGAAATCGCAATTTGAGTGAGGAGACCATCGAGAGACATCGTTGGGTGTCGTTCGATTCTGCTGCTGAAGCTTGTGGTCTCGGGGTATCAGTCGTTAAACGCCTTCATCAGGAGGGACGAATCGCCTATCGGGAGAAGGCCCATGAAGATCGAGTCTTTACGGTCGTGGACCTGGATCATTTGAAGGCAATCTCGCAGCATCTCCGGGGCGTGGCTGATATGAAAGAAACCTCGACTTTGCTAAGCCTCTGTCGCAATCGGGTTAGCCAGCTGCTAGCTGGTGGTACCCTCCAGTTCTTTGGTGGAGAACCGCGCCCAGGCGAAAGGTGGCTGATTGACCGCCGCTCGATCAACGAATTGATTGATGAGAAGCTGCCTACCAGCTCTGACCAGAGCCTGGTGTCGATCAACTATTTGGCCAAGCATTCTCTGCCCAAGGGGGGTGGGTTGGTCGAGTTGGTTCAGGCAATACGTGCAGGTGAACTTCGTGCCTACCGACAGGCCGAGACTGGCCCGGTTGGTGTGGGGGAGTGGGTACTCAAGGCGCAAGAGTTTGCATCGTGGCAACAAGCCCGAGCAGGGGGCAAGGGCTTAACCCTACCCGGTTTATCGGTGGTCAAAGCAGCTGCGCTATTGGGTGTCAAAGAAGAATGCGCTTACGCGTTTGTTCGGCTTGGACTGCTTTGGAGCACCAACGTCGAACACGGCAGGCGTACGCAACTGGTGGTTAAGCCCCAAGCGATCGAAAGATTTAGGCGAGGCTACATTTTGGGACCGGAGATCGCTGTGTACCTGGGAACGTCGACCAAGGAAGCGTTCAAACTCCTTTGGGAGGCTAGGTTTCGCCCCGTTGCGGGACCAACCATACCAAATGCAGCCTGCCGGCAGTACGTATGGGTGAGAAGCAAAAAACTGATTGAATACCTTATGGATGAGGCTATGCAGAGCGACGACCCAGACGGCATCACCCTTTTATCCACACCGATCGCTCAGCCTCGCGATAGCCGATTCAAGCATGTGGGATCAAGATAGTTAGCAAGCTCTCTTTCGTGATTGCTAAAATAGCCCAACCCATTCTGGAGAATCCTATGTCCCGTCTCGCTGAATTTCGCCTGCTCGAACAACAACTCGCTGCCCAACTGGCCGAGTTGGAAGCCCTGAAAAATGACTCGTCCCTGAAGCAGGAAATGGAATTCGAAACGAAGCTTCGCGCCCTGCTCAACGAGTACGGCTACGGTCTGCGCCAAGTGGTGATGATCCTCGATCCGAAAGCGGTGCCTCCAGCTTCGAATGCCCCAAAGGCACTTCGGAAAGCACGCGTGGTGAAGGTCTACAAGAATCCGCACAGCGGTGAGATCGTTGAAACCAAGGGTGGTAATCAGCGCACACTCAAGGCCTGGAAAGCCGAGTATGGCGCTGACGTAGTCGAGTCTTGGCTTGCCAGCTGATAGAGCTGCCGAGCGCTTCTGGCACGAGATAAAACGTGATGCAGCCCGAACGTGAATTCCCATTCTGGGGCGTGACGAAATTTTCTTGAGGTGGTGGTGACACACAGTTTGTGCGCATTAAATAGAGGTCCACTTCAAAAAATGGATGCACCAAAATGCGTAACGCTCTCGTCGCGATAGCTGTGAACACCATCTCAAGCGTTCTGACTGCACTGGTGCTTCACTGGATCACGCCTCCCCTTCTCGACGTAGCCATACGGCCCACTGCGGTCTCAAGCTCAGTATCGAATAGCGCAACGTAGCTTCAGATCTGTGCTGTCGCACGTACCCGAACTATCTGATCTGGCTAAACGCAGATTCCGGTTGAGTGCCCATCGATGGCTCGGGTTAGTAATGCCGAAACTGTAGTATCGCTGCAAGATTAGCCCCCACGCCTCGGGCAGGTCTCAGACCTGGACTGCGCACCAGGGGGTTAGTTGTTTCTGGGGCTAATCCAGGTCGTTAGGAGCATCCGTCAGACGCGTTCCAAGTGGAGGGTGGGCGAGCGCTGACGTTGCGAGCCAATACGGCAATAGCTTCTCCACGAGGGTGATGCAAGAGTGGCTTCTGAAGCTCGCCACTTTCCCTAAGCACGTCCAGCGCTGGCAGATAACCCAGTGACAAGCGGCACTAGAAATACTTCGGTCGTGTACTTGGCTTAAATGGGGGCATCGCCAGCCCTGCCTAAGCGCACTCCATCATGGAAGGAGCACAGATATGTCGACCTTGTCATTAGCAGGAAGCACGCACGCAATCAGCAGACATGACTTCGAACAGAACCAAGAATGGCCTGATACACCTCAGAATCGCCGGTTACTGGCTGCATACGGGGCCGCTTGTGAGCTGTCATCTACCCCTCTGCTGTCGCTGCACTGAACGCAGAGCGAGGTGGCTGGACTGATGTTGACCAGTACAGGGCCAAAGCTGCGCACTGGGAAACAGTGGCGGAAACTCTCGTGTCAGTGTTGAGTATGGAAATTGAGAAGGGACGAGAAGAAATACTGCTGCCTCATCCCTGGCGGTAGCCAGGAGTCGGTTGAGCAGCGGCAGCCGAACCGAGGTATGAAACGAAATTGATCACATATTCCCAAATCAGCTGTTGGACTGGGGACCACGGCTTGTTAACCACTTTTTTCCACTGTAAACCACAGTGGTTTACAGTGGAAAAAGTGGTTAACACCTCCCGCCTGGAGCAGGATCACTAGCCTATTGGACATGAACTGGCCTGTTACGGATCTGAGTCACCATTTGGCAAGGTCGGCACGGGGAACCGCTCCAATCCGTGTCTGGAGGGGGGCCACCTGCAGATCCTCTCAGGAAGCGCTAAGGTAGAATTCATAGTCTTCTTTTTTACTTGTAAACCTCCGTGGTTTAAAGGTAACAAATTTGGTTTACACCATCCTGATGGACCGTCGTCGGTCGGGCCCAATACTGATTCATCAACGTGAGCGCGTGCCTAATCTCGCACGTCGCTTCAACCAATCTATCCAGCCGTGCTTGTGCTAACAGAGCGCGTAGCCAGCGATAAGCTACTGACGATTTGCTTTCATCTTGAGGTTCAGCAGATTAGATGGGCTGTCGACGGCGTGCGGCTGATGAGCTCCACCAAAGGATGGAGCCAAAGCGGCCTTCGGTAAGCGGCTGAAATAGGCCGGAAGCCTTCATTAGGATGACCCTGCTATTTCGAAGGAGCTCAATGCTCCGTCCGTAGCGGGCGCCCGCCATTCTTTATCAAGGTTATGGATCGAACACAAAGAGCTTGAAAATGATTGATATCAAAATGGTATCATATTAAATTCTGGTTGAAATTATCGCGTGTATCGACCTGCCAAAACCCTGTCCTACGGAATGAAGAAATGGAATCTATTAAAATTGAGCGCATTAGGAAGCTGGAAAAGGAAGTTCAAGATTTTCATCCACTGCTGAAAGTTCTATTGGCACGAATCCCGTACATCAGAAATGTTGAATATAACCAAGGGCCAAGTGAGAATGGCGCAGACTTTGTGCTTGAAAAGTTTGACGAGTTTCTCAATGCGACGACATATGTGGGTGTGATTGTTAAGGTAGGAAAAATCAAGCAGGATCAAGGAGACGTTGAGAGGCAAATTGAAGAGTGCAGCATGGAGCGCACTTTTGATAATGGGAAAAAGAAAATATATCTGAGTGAAATCTGGATTATTAATAACGATACGATTACATCGAATGCGCAGCAAAAAATTCATCACAAATACAAAAGTTCAAGTATTTTATTTTTTGACGATGTGAAAGTCGCATCGCTGGTCGATAGATTTTATCCTGAATATTGGACCGATATTAGTGTAAAGCTTGGCGAGTATATCCGAAAAATTCAAGCTTTTTCTGAGAAGATAACAAAAAACTCTTCCATATTGGAGTTTCAGGAAGATATAAATATTGAGCAAAAAGTCCGCAAGCTTACGACCAAGATAAAACCTGATCGAGGTCGAGCTTCGAGGCTTGTTGATACGTCAATTCATGATGCAGTGAAGATAGATAGTCTGGTTTTTCTAGAAGGTGTCATGGGGGCTGGAAAATCTAATCTGGTCAAGCGTGCTATCGAAAGGATTACCAAGCACGACGTTATAAATATTGAAAAAGTCATACCTGTTGGCATGACCTTCAAAGATTACATAGATTTGCACGGCGAAAGTATAGAGGGAGTTCTTGAGCAGGCAATAGCGGAGTCCAATACAGATCCTAACAAGCACACCTACTTAATAATTATTGACGGCCTTGATGAAGTGCAGCTTTCTTCTGAAAGGAAGCTAGAAGTCCTTAGTGTAATCAGTCAATACGTTCGCTCAAATCAAAACCTCAAGGTGCTTATTACAAGTAGGCCTGTAGAAGACCTTAAGGAAAAAAATGAAATTGATAAGCATTTTACCAGATATCAGGTTTTACCACTTTCCACCAGGCAGCTTCTAACGTTTATCGAAAAGGCATGTGACAACCCGGTTGCAATTGAACGTCTTGCTGCCGGTATTGATCGTTCTGTGCTTTTTAGGAATCTTCCTAAAACACCTATATCTGCTATTTTGCTTGCAAGAATTCTCAAAGAGGATCCAGCAGAACTTCCTTCTACAATGACAGAACTATACTCTAAATACTCAGAGCTTGTTTTAGGTCGCTGGGATATGAGTAAGGGTCTTCAATCGCAGAAAGAGTATGAAATTATAGATAGCGTATGCACCGATTTAGGGTCGTATGTTATTGAGCATGGCTTAAATGAAATCTCCTCCCGCGAGGCGCATGACTTTTTCTCAGGCTACATAAAAGAAAGGAATCTGAAGATTTCAGCTGAGGCTATTTATGAAAAATTCCTTTCTAAGAGCGAAATTGTTAACTATAACAATAAGAATTTAACTATAAACTTTAAGCACAGGACTTTTGCAGAGTATTTTTCGGCCAAAAAATTGGCCAGAGACAATTCGGCGGTGATAAGTGAACAGGTTTACGAGCCTTATTGGTGTACGGTTTTTTTCTTCTTTGTAGGACTCAAGCGAGACTGCCCTGATCTTATTGATGCAATAGTCAATGTCGAAGCTAAAACTTCTCAGCAACAAATTACCCGAGTTTTCCAAACTGCACAGTACTTGCTCGCCGGGCACCTCACTCCTTATAAGAATATAAAAAATGGGATGCAAATAACCTTTAGCCATGCTGCGAAGCTTTTGCATGAAGGTCTAAAAGGTAATTCAGCTCTGTCATCGCTGCCGCCGATGCAACTTATTTACATATTGTCGTATGGGGTATGCAGCGCTTACGGCTATGATTACTTCAGCGATGCAATTCAAGACTCAATAATAGAGCGGTTGGGTAGCCATCTGTCCGAGGTTGAACTTATTGAGCTTTTCTTGTTGAGCTCAACATCTGCGTTTCTGGGAAAAAACAATGGGTTTGACGGATTGATTACTGAATATGGAAAGGATCTACCCGAGACGCTTAAGCTGGGGATCAAACATTTCAATGCCGACTTTTCACTTAAATCGGAAGTGACAACCAAGTATGTTAAAAAACTTGAGAAAAATTTAAAGTCTAGAGGTAACATGCACGACTTAGTCGTTCAGCTCTATGATACCCCAATTTCGGATAGGGCTAATTTAGAGCTAGGCGTGGGATGATGTGAAGTCAGAAAGCCGAAGCGTCCGAAGTGGCTTGGCGGGCGTTTCGCTTCACTAGCGAGCTTGTGGGGTGTCAATCACCAGGCAGTTTGGTGCTCGAAATGCTATGTAGGTGATATGCGCTTGCGGCTGAGCGCCGCTACCAGCGTTTGGGAGGGGAGTTCAGATTAGGGTCTTTGGTGCCCACGTAAGACGTGGCCGGCTAGACGAAATTGACCCCATGGTGCGCAATATAGATCTTGGTATGTTCCAGAGGTTTTAGGGGTAGAGGATCCCGTGACGTAGTCGATGATGAGTGTTAGCTCTGTTACGAGGTCACACGGTCGACATGTTCGGAAGTATTAGTGGTTGATTGATATTCATGTTAGGGAAGACATTAAATGGTAAAAATAAAGCGGCACTTTCACCCTATAGGTCAAGGCGGATTTTTTTCTGAACATCATAAAGTTGGTCTCGGAAAGGAGTTTGTTGTCGTCTATGACTGTGGAGTTGCCCATAATCGAAGCAGCGCAGACGGTGTGGTGAAAACCAATCTCCTGAACGGGGTTGAAATTGACATATTATTCATATCTCACTTTGATTATGATCATGTTTGTAAGTTAAAGGTTTTATCCTCGCATGTGGGGAGGATAAAGAACGTAGTCATGCCTTTGCTGAGTAAAGATGAAAAATTCCGCCTGACAAATCTATTCAGAGCATCTGGATTCAACTTGCTTAAGCTGATTAATTCCCCTGAGAAATTCTTCGGTAGCACCACAAGAGTTTTCAGTGTAGCCCCAGGAGGTCGTCAAGACGCAGACGGTGATGGCCCTAGAGATGAAGCGGCGGTATCACTCGACTCACTATCTCCAACAAAGAGCTTGCGTAGCGGTGTGAAGATTAGTGTTCCAATTGGTACTGTCCCGCACAGTCATGATTGGGTGTTTATTCCGTATAATTATGAGTCTGCTACTAATTTGGCACTGCTTGAAGCAGAGCTCACAAAGGTAGGCATCAGTACTCATCGAATAAAGACTGATCCTAAATATACTCTTGATAAGTCTATTGTTGGGCGAAAAATTATTAAGGGCGTATACAGCAGACTACCCGGCGGTATAAATCTCAACTCCATGATTGTGTACTCAGGGCCAGAGAATCGCACGTCACGATTGAGGCTTAGGGAGAACTTACAAGATCGTATTAAACTACACAGAATCCCATGGCTCAAATCTCATGCGGGTTTGGTTGCTCAGAAGTATCCTGTTTGGAAATATTACTTTTTAGGTTCGAATGACCTTCGAGCTCTTGATTTTTTCTTTGATGACGAATTTGAGTATTTATTCCAGCTGCCAGGCTGTATTTATACTGGAGATGTTGATTTTAATCAGGTCGAGATTCCTCGCGTGTTTAGAGAAGTGTGGGATCAGGTCGGCACTTTGCAAATACCCCATCACGGAGCAGCGCCGTGCTTCGATGATTCGATACTGAAGGGGCAAAAGCTAATTTGTCCGATAGCTGTTGGTACAAAGTTTCTTCGAAAATATGGTCATCCTGCAAAATCTGTGATCGATAGCATCATCATGCATGGATGTGTACCGGTATTTGTCACCGAACTAAACGAAGAGTTTGTTCAGATTATTTCGTAACGATTGCGAGAGCCAAGGGCGATTCGGGGAATCATTTCTAGATCGATACGTTTCGTACGGTTGCCGAAACGTTTTAGTCTTTTGGAAATCTGAGAATAGCCTATAATTAAGTCGAACATAGCCTGAGCGTTTATGACGATTCGTTTGTTGTCGACTGCCGAATAGTGGCGCACTGCTCTGCCCTGATATCACTCCCAGCATCCCCTACTAGCGTGCAGCTGGGGCTTGCGTATCACCGCTTTGATAGGTACTACCACTAAGGTGCAAGAAAAATTGGTTCAATATTCGATGCGGCAGCAATTGACAAGACTGTTACGATCGCGGTCCAAAACGCATCCCAATATTTAACCAGAGCAACCAGTACTGCCCCGGTGCCTGGAAGCCATGATAGAGCTTTCAGAAGCCGAAAAGTGTTTTCAAGCGTCTGTCCCTGGTTTTCAACTTGATTGATGGTGATTCGAAGCAGTCCTTGAAGCTTGGGCGGGTAGGTTTTTATTTTGTCTTTGAAGTCATCGAAGACGACGTTAAAGCTGTGCAGTAAGCGCTTAGTCTGCAGTATCTGGTTGTGCAAAATCGCGAGAAGAATAACTGAAACAACAATCATACCGAGCACAAGAACGAAAGCCTCGAAGGGTGAGGAGCTGTTCTTCAACGGAAGTAGGCCAGCGAGAGAAATTGGAAGTGCTAGCATCTTTCCGGCGATATCACCCAAAACGCCGCTTAGCTTGGTCCCATAGTCGATTTCTGCCTGCGCCAGCTCGCGGCGGACCTTCTCGAACGAGAATCCATAGACATAAGTTTGAAGATTTGCACGATAGGTAGAGAGAATCTCATTCCACTCTCTCACTACAACCAGGAAAAGGTTTTTCTCGCTTTCAAATTTTTCAATTACGCTAGCAATCGCCATTCGGATCATTAGCTTGCGTTCGGAAAGATGGGCTTTGTTCTCGTTTTTACGGTTTAAGATTTCCTCAAGCAGACTCATATGCCTGAGCTCATGCCCCAGCAGTTGATCGTCGACATGGGTCGGTAGCAAGAAAGTCCTTGGCGGTTTTGCACCGTCAGGGGGCAGGGCGAAGAACAGGTTATAGGCGTCAGGACTACTTTCCTTGTCCACGCCTATAGCCAGCATTGCCAAAAGCTCAACCAGTCTGCATATGCGCTTGAGGCCCTTGATCGGCTCTGGCTCGTCATCATCGAAATCTGCCCATGCCAGATCCGAGACATAAATGTTCTTCGGAAATAGTCCTTTACCCAAGGAGCCAGTTCGTGCGAGCTCGTAAACATTGGTATAGAAACGACCAAATTCATTCGAGGGGAGCCGAAGCTCTATTTCGAGTAAACCGTCATGCTCATCCTGGTGCTGGATTCTTCCGAATGCCGGCTGCAGGTTCTGGCAACTCTCCAAGGCAGCGATGATTTCAGGGCTTGATGGTCCTTCATAAGAAGCAACACCGCCCTGAATGAGAGGTGATCCCATCGCGCGGTATAGAGCTACTACATGGCTAAACATCTGCTACTCAGCCCTAGCCTGTAGCTCTTTTTCAATCACGTCGATCAACTCCTGCGTAAGATTTGACAAAACCAGTTTTTTACGAGGCTCATCGTAGTAAACATCAGCAGTCGCCTCCTGGCCTAACGCGCCTCGTTCAAATTGGAGTGACCAACTGGCGGCGTCACCTTTGATTCGTGTCTTCGCTTTCAGTGATTTGGGATTGACTGTAAAGTCATCTGGAACTCTATGCTTTTCGTCATTGAGGTAGTTTTTCAGCCCTTCGATCTCATCCACAAGCTCGGCCGGAACGTGCTGAGTTGCCGCATGACAAATGGCGTCTAGACGTGCAGATTTGCCGTCTACCAGTCGGTCTTGAAGATACTTTACGACTGCCTCCTTTGCTTTGTAGGCGAAAGGCTTGAGCGCTTTCTTGTCGCGAAAGAAACGATCAACGTAG
>NZ_BCBI01000102.1:0-11169 GCF_001320565.1 Pseudomonas sp. NBRC 111132 | reverse complement strand
GATTTCCTGGGCCGACTTGATCGTGCTCACCGGCAACGTTGCCCTGGAGTCCATGGGCTTCAAGACGTTTGGCTTCTCTGGCGGGCGCGCCGATGTGTGGGAGCCGGACGAAGATGTGTACTGGGGTTCGGAAAAGGTTTGGCTAGGCGGCGACACCCGCTACGGCAAGGATCAGCTCAAGGCGCAGGCGCCAGGCCAGGGTGACCTGGTGGCCGAGCCTGCCAAGCATGGCGAGGAACAGAACCGCGACCTGTCGGCCGAGCGGAACCTGGAGAACCCGCTGGCCGCCGTGCAGATGGGCCTGATCTACGTGAACCCGGAAGGCCCGGAAGGTAACCCCGACCCGGTAGCCTCGGGCAGGGACATCCGTGAAACCTTTGGCCGCATGGCCATGAACGATGAAGAAACCGTGGCGCTGATCGCTGGCGGCCACGCCTTCGGCAAAACCCATGGTGCCGGCCCCGCCGACAACGTGGGCCCCGAGCCCGAAGCGGCAGGCCTTGAGCTGCAAGGGCTGGGTTGGGCCAACAAGTTTGGCACTGGCAAGGGCGGCGATGCCATCACCAGTGGCTTGGAAGTGATCTGGACCTCCACCCCGACGAAGTGGAGCAACGAATACCTGAATAACCTGTTCAACTTTGAGTGGGAACTGACCAAGAGCCCGGCGGGCGCACACCAGTGGCGGCCGAAAGAGGGCAAAGGGGCGGGAACGGTGCCCGACGCGCACGATCCGGGCAAAAAGCATGCACCGTCGATGCTGACCTCCGACCTGGCGCTGCGCTTCGACCCGATCTACGAACCGATCGCCCGCCGCTTCAAGGACAACCCTGACCAGTTGGCGGACGCCTTTGCCCGTGCCTGGTACAAGCTGATTCACCGCGACATGGGGCCGCTGGCACGCTACCTGGGCCCAGAAATGCCCAATGAAGAGTTGCTGTGGCAAGACCCGCTGCCCAAAGCCGACCCATCCACGATCGGCGAGCAAGACATCGCGGCCTTCAAAGCCAAGGTGCTGGCCTCGGGCTTGAGTGTGGGTGAGCTGGTCTCCACCGCCTGGGCCTCCGCGTCAACCTTCCGTGGCTCCGACAAACGTGGTGGTGCCAATGGCGCCCGCTTGCGCCTTGCGCCGCAGAAGGGCTGGGCTGCAAACCAGGGTGTGGACAAGGTGCTGGCGGCACTGGAAAAAATCCAAGGCGAGTTCAACAACGGCGGCAAGAAAATCTCCCTGGCCGACCTGATTGTACTGGCGGGTACCGCAGCGGTTGAAAAGGCCGCCAAGGATGCCGGTTACAGTGGCAGCGTGGGCTTCCGCCCAGGCCGGGTCGATGCGTCTGAGGCGCAGACCGACGTCGAGTCGTTCGCCGTGCTGGAACCGCTGGCCGATGGGTTCCGTAACTTCAGCAAGGCCCGCTACAGCGTCAAGGCCGAGAAGCTGCTGCTGGACAAGGCCCAGTTGCTGACCCTGACCGCGCCGGAACTCACCGTGCTGGTGGGTGGCCTGCGTGTGCTCGGCGCCAACCATGGCGGCAGCAAGCTCGGTGTGTTCACCGACAAGCCGGGCACCCTGAGCAACGACTTCTTCCGCAACCTGCTGGACATGAGCGTGGAGTGGAAGCCTACCTCGGCGGACAATGAAACCTTTGAAGGCCGTGACCGCAAGACAGGGCAGGTGAAGTGGAGCGGTAGCCGGGTCGATCTGGTGTTTGGTTCGCATGCCCAGTTGCGGGCGTTGAGCGAGGTGTATGGCAGTAGTGATGGTGCTGACAAGTTCGTGCGGGACTTTGTCGCGGCTTGGCAGAAGGTCATGGAGCTGGATCGTTTTGACCTGAAATAGTGTTATTTGAAGCGGGGGCGCTTTGCGCCCCTTTCGCGGCGCAAGGCCGCTCCTGCAGGTACTGCGCAATCCAGAAGGTTGTGCGGTACCCGTGGGAGCGGCCTTGTGCCGTGAAGGGGCTGCAAAGCAGCCCCCAGGGCCAGTGGCGATCCCGCCAATTCCAGGTCGGATAGATACAAAAACGTCCTCGTCGGTTCTGTTGCAATGCTTCTCAGGCGGCCGGCCTGAACAGCGTGCTCACAACGACAAGGAACCCCGACCATGCAAATGCCCAAGACCCTGAAAATCCGTAATGGCGACAAGGTGCAGCCAACCTTCTCCGCCCAGGAATATGCGGCCCGCCACGCCCGGCTGCGGGCCTACATGGCCGAGCAGGACATCGAGGCGGCAATTTTCACCTCGTACCACAACGTCAACTACTACAGCGATTTTCTCTACTGCTCGTTCGGTCGCCCCTATGCGCTGGTGATCACCCAGCACAAAGTGGTTTCGATCAGCGCCAACATCGATGGCGGGCAGCCCTGGCGGCGTACGGTCGGCACCGACAACATCGTCTACACCGACTGGCAGCGCGACAACTACTTCGTCGCCATCCAGCAAGCACTGCCGCTGGCCTCGCGTATCGGCGTGGAGCATGATCACCTCAACCTGCAGAACCACGGCAAACTCGCCGCCTGCTACCCCAAAGCCGAGCTGGTGGACATCGGTGCGCCGTGCATGCGCATGCGCATGATCAAGTCGGCCGAGGAGCAGGCGCTTATCCGCCACGGTGCACAGGTGGCCGATATCGGTGGGGCGGCGGTGGTCGAGGCCCTGCGTGAGCACGTGCCCGAGTACGAGGTGGCGCTGCATGCCACCCAGGCGATGGTGCGGGAAATTGCCAAACGCTTCCCGGAGGCCGAGCTGATGGACACCTGGACCTGGTTCCAGTCCGGGCTCAACACCGATGGCGCGCATAACCCGGTGACCAGCCGCCGGGTGGGCAAGGGCGAGATCCTCAGCCTCAATTGCTTCCCGATGATCGCCGGCTATTACACCGCGCTGGAGCGCACGCTGTTCCTCGACCACTGCCCGGACGAGTACCTCCGCCTGTGGCAGGCCAACGTCGAAGTGCACGAAGCCGGGCTGAAACTGGTGCGCCCCGGCATGCGCTGCAGCGATATCGCTCGGGAACTGAACGAGATCTTCCTGCGCCACGACCTGCTGCAGTACCGCACCTTCGGCTATGGCCACTCGTTCGGCACCTTGAGCCACTACTATGGCCGCGAAGCGGGGCTGGAGCTGCGCGAGGACATCGACACGGTGCTGGAACCGGGCATGGTGGTGTCGATCGAGCCGATGATCATGCTGCCCGAAGGGCGGCCGGGGGCGGGGGGCTATCGCGAGCATGACATCCTGATCGTCAACGACAATGGCGCCGAGAACATCACCAAGTTCCCGTATGGGCCGGAGCACAACATCATTCGCAAATAACGAAAGGTGGCGCCTTCTTCGCGGGCCTGCCCGTGAAGAAGGCCAGCCCCAGACAACAAAAAACACTGTATGACCACAAGACCCTGCCTCCAATTAAAAGAACCAGAGGGTACCCCGTCATGTCCAGCACCACCCTGAATCCCTCCACCTTCGAAGGCCCTGCGCACAACACCGAACGCCAGGCCTTGCGCAAGGCCGCCCGGGCCAGCTTCATGGGCAATTTCGTCGAGTGGTTCGACTACGCTGCCTACGGCTATCTGGCCACCATCATCGCCGCCACGTTCTTCCCGCAGACCGACAAGACCACCGGCCTGCTGGCGACCTTTGCGGTATTTGCCCTGTCGTTCCTGGTACGCCCGCTGGGCGGCATTGTCTGGGGGCATTTCGGTGACCGCCATGGCCGGCGCAATGCGTTGTCGTGGTCGATCCTGATCATGTCGGTGTCCACCTTCTGCATCGGCCTGTTGCCCGGTTATGCGCAAATCGGCCTGTGGGCGCCGGGCTTGTTGCTGTTGATACGCCTGGTGCAGGGCTTTTCCGCCTCGGGCGAGTACGCCGGTGCTGCGGCGTTCCTGGCGGAATACGCGCCACCTGGCCGGCGGGGTTTGTACACCAGCATCGTGCCGGCCAGCACGGCGGCGGGGCTGCTGTTCGGGGCGGCGTTCGTCGCGGTGCTGCACGAGCTGCTCAGCAATGAGGCTCTGCACGAGTGGGGCTGGCGCTTGCCGTTTCTGTTGGCCGCGCCGTTCGGCCTGGTGGGGCGCTACATCCGCATGAGCCTGCAAGACACGCCCAAGTTCCTGGAGATGGAGCAGCGCCTGGAGCACAAGGCCGGCATGGCCCCGACACCGCTGCGCGAACTGCTGGGCCAGCACCGGCGCAGCCTGGCCATCGGTATTGGTGTCACCTGCCTGAACGCGGTGGCGTTCTACCTGCTGCTCAGCTACATGCCGACCTACCTGTCCAGTGAAATGGGCATGAGCGAGCGGGATTCGTTCATCGCTTCGACGGTGTCGCTGGCCACGTACATCGGCTTGATTTTCCTGATGGGGCGGCTGTCCGACCAGTTTGGTCGCAAGACCATGCTGGTGGTGGCTTCGCTGTTGTTCCTGGGGTTGACCGTGCCGTTGTTCCGCCTGCTCGACGGGCAGCCGTTGCTGGTGATTCTGACGATCCAGATTGTTTTCGGGGCGATGTTGGCAATGAATGACGGGACCTTGCCGTGCCTGCTGGCGGAAATCTTCCCTACCCGTGTGCGTTTCAGTGGCTTTGCCCTGAGTTTCAATGTGGCCAATGCGCTGTTTGGCGGGACAGCGCCGTTCATTGCAACCTGGTTGATACAGGTGACCGGCAGCAAGCTGGCACCGGCGGGTTATTTGCTGGCGGCAGCGTTGGTTGCTCTGGTGGCCATGCTGATGTGCCGGGAGACGGCCCACACGGCCCTGGAGGATTGACCAACCTGCACCGGCCTCTTCGCGGGCACGCCTGCGAAGAGGCCGGTAAAGCCATTGCAAATGCTGAATCAATGCAACGAAGCTTGCCGCCGCTCCCCCAACGGCGACAAACCAAAGAACCGGCTGTAACTCTTGGAAAAATGCGCCGGCGAGCTGAACCCGCAGGCCAGCGCCACCTCGCGCACCTGCACGTCACTGCGCAGCAGCAACTCCCGTGCCCGAGACAGCCGCAGCTCCAGGTAATACTGGCTGGGCGTGCGTTGCAGGTACTTGTGGAACAGCCGCTCCAGCTGACGCACGGTTACCTCGTTGAGGCTGGCCAACTCCTCCAGCCCCAACGGTTCCTCCAGGTTGGCCTCCATGATCGCCACCACCTGGCTCAGCTTGGGCTGAGCGCTACCCAGCAGGGTGCGCAGCGGTACCCGCTGGCGCTCACGCTCCCCGCGCACGCGGTCGCACAGCAACAGCTCAGCGGCCTTGGCCGCGATGTCCTGGCCACCGGGTTCGCGGGCAACCAGTTGCAGCATCATGTCCATGGCCGCCACGCCGCCCGAGCAGGTATAACGGTCGCGGTCCAATTCGAACAGCTGGCTGGAGATCACGATACCGGGGAAGTGGGCCTGCAACGTCGGCAGGTCTTCCCAGTGGATAGTGCAGCGGTAACCCTTGAGCAATTCGGCCTTGGCCAACAGGTAGCTGCCGGTGCAGATGCCGCCCAGTGGCAAGCGTTGGCGGGCCAGTTGGCGCAACCAGTCGATCAGCGGGCGGTTGCCACGGCTGCGGTCGATCGGGTTGGCGCCGACCACCAGCAGGGCATCCAGTGCGGGGGCATTGGCGATGCTGTAGTCGGGCAATACGCGCATGCCGTTACTGGCCACTACCGGCATATCGTCTGCCGCGATCAGCACGCTGCGAAACAGCGGCTTGCGCGCGGCCAAGTTGGCCATGCGCAAGGTTTCTACCGCCGACGCCAGGCCGATGGTGGTGAAGTTGGGCAAAATCAGAAAGCCGAAGGTCTTTACGGAACAACTCTTTACAATAGACGGCGGGAGGTTTGCAGAAGCGGGGTGGACCATTGCGCTGTTCCTGTGCAAGCTGAGGCATTGTTCGTCAGGGGCAGTGAGAAATACAGCCTCGCGTGGTTCTTGTTGTTATGGGTCGTTGCCGGGTTGATCTTACACCCCGTGCGCAGCGGCCAGGAATGGCTCCGCCAACTGGCAGGGCCGACAGTGATTGCACACAGAAGGTGATCGTTCGTGAACCCCGAATCCATGCTGGCGGCGTTGCCAGGCTACGCCCTGGCGCCCGAGTCGATCCAGGTGCTGCCTGATGCCAAGGCCTATCGCACCTGCCTGTTCGACCGCATCCGCACGGCAACCCGGCGCATCGTCATCGTCGCGCTGTACCTGCAGGAAGACGAGGCCGGCCAGGAAGTGCTGGATGCCTTGTACCAGGCCAAGGCCGCGCGCCCTAACCTGGAAATCATCATTGTGGTCGACTGGTTCCGCGCCCGTCGCGGGTTGCTTGGTGGCGGGCGTCAACCGGGCAACGCTGCCTGGTACCAGGCTCAGCGCCAGCTGCGCGGGCTGGATATCGCCATTCATGGTGTGCCCGTGCAGACTCGCGAGCTGTTCGGGGTGTTGCACCTGAAGGGCAGCATCATCGACGACTGCGTGATCTA
The DNA here is from genome assembly GCF_001320565.1 of Pseudomonas sp. NBRC 111132. NCBI lineage: Bacteria > Pseudomonadati > Pseudomonadota > Gammaproteobacteria > Pseudomonadales > Pseudomonadaceae > Pseudomonas > Pseudomonas sp. NBRC 111132. The sequence goes on along the minus strand of NZ_BCBI01000102.1, from coordinate 4,727 downwards.
CACCGGCGCCAGCCTGAACAACGTCTACCTGCACCGCTTCGACCGTTATCGCCTGGACCGCTATCACCTGTTCCAGTCACCTGAGCTGGCCGATGCCATGGTCGGCCTGGTGCAGCGTCTGCTGCACCCCACCGCCACACCGCGTCTCGACCTGCCGGCGCCGCCCTCTACCCGCAACTTGCGCGGCGACATTCGGCGTTTGCGCGCGCGGCTGCGGCGCATGGCCTACGAGGCGCCGGCCAGCGCTGCGGGGCAGGGGCTACGGGTGATCCCGCTGCTGGGTGTGGGCCGTGGCAACCCGCTGAACCGGGCGCTGTGCGCGTTGCTGGCTGCGGCGCGCACGCAGATCATCATCAGCACGCCGTATTTCAACCCGCCACGGGTGGTGATGCGCGAGCTTGACCATGCGCTTGAGCGGGGCGTGCAAGTTGAGCTGATGGTCGGTGACCGCACGGCCAATGACTTCTACATCGCCCCCGGTGAGCCGTTCAGTGCCAGTGGCGCCTTGCCTTATCTGTACGAAGACAACCTGCGTGCCTTCGCCAGGCGCCGCCATGCCGCGATTGCCAGCGGCCAGTTGCAAGTGCGGATCTGGAACGATCCGGGGCATACCTTTCATGCCAAGGGCGTGTGGGTCGACCAGCGCTATTCGCTGCTGACCGGTAACAACCTGAACCCGCGCGGGTTCAACCTGGACCTGGAAAACGGCCTGCTGATCGATGACCCGCAAGGGCAGTGGCTGGTACCACGGGAAGCGGAGCTGAACGCACTGCGCCGGCATGCGCCGAAGATTGGCTCGGCAGAGGCGCTGGGGGTGAAGGCCGAACACCCCAAGGAAGTACGCAAACTTCTGCGGCGGTTGCGTTTTAGCCGGTTGGAACCGTTGATCAAGCGAGTGCTCTGAGGCCTTGCGTCAGGCAGTGGCACCTTTGCCTGGCGCGGCCCCGATGTCCTTCTTGGCTCGGGGCTTGAGCCGCGATACGGCAAACAGCACCACCGCCAGCCCCACTACCTGGTACAGCGAAATCTCTTCATTCAAGATCGCCCATGAGGCCAATACCGTCAGTACCGGCCCCAGGTTACCCACCGCCGCTGTATGGGTCGGCCCCAGGCGCTGGATCGCCAACGCTACCCAGTAGATCGGCAGCACCGTGGAAAACACGGCCATCAGCCCGGCATTCACCCACACTGCGCTCGGTAACTGCCACAACTGCCCGACCGGCGCCACCATCAGGTAATGCGCCAGCACCATCAGCGAGGAGGCAGTACCGCACAACCCGGCCAGGCGCATCGAGCCCATGCGTTTGAGCATCATGCCGGTGCCGGCGTAATACAGCGCGTAGGTCACCGCGCTGGCGAACACCCACAGCGAGCCCAGCACCACCTGCTGGCCAACCCCGGCGACACTGATGTCGTGGACAAAGGCAATGCCCAGCCCCAGATAGCACAGGCCCATGGCCGACAAAGTGCGCAGGCTCGGCCGTTCACGCAGGGCAATGGCCTGGAACACCAGCACCAGCGTCGGGTAGGTGAACAGGATCAGCCGCTCCAGCCCAGCACTGATGTACTGCAGGCCATAGAAGTCGAACAGGCTGGCCAGGTAGTAGCCAAACAGGCCAAGCAGGGCGACGCGCAACCCGTCACCCAGGTTGAGCGGGGCACTGCCCTGACCACGGCTGGCCCATACCAGCCAGGCGAACAGCGGCAGCGACAGGCCCATGCGCATGGCCAGCAGGCTGATGGCATCCACCGGCCCGGCGGCGTAAGCCAGCTTGACGAAAATGGCCTTGAAGCTGAAGCCCAGGGCCGCCAGTACGGCGTACAGGGCGCCGCTTTGCAGTTGGCGCTGTATCAAGCTGCGGTATGCGTTCATGCGTTACCTACGTGGAAGAAAGGCGAGGCTTATTCTGAACAGAAGGCTGTCGCGCTAGAATCGCTTTTTATAGAACAGGGCATTCGTATTTGGAGAATGGCATGCAATTCGACCTGACTGACCTGCGCCTGCTGCTGGCCATTGCCGCCACGGGCAGCCTGAGCAAGGCGGCTGCGACCTTTCCGGTGGCGGTGTCGGCGGCAAGCAATCGCCTGCGCTTGCTGGAAGAACGTTGTGGCTTGGTGCTGTTCACCCGCAAGGCAGATGGCATGCAGTTGACGCCTTCCGGGCGCCTGGTGCTGGAGGGCGCACGCAGCGTGCTGGGTGAGGCGCAAAAACTGCAGGAGACCTTGCAGCAACTGTCTGGCGAGCACCGCACCACCTTGCGCCTGGCGGCCTCTACGGTGTCCAACAGCACATTGCTGCCGGCAGTGTTGGGGCCGTTTCTGGCGGACTACCCGGAGGTCGACCTGCAACTGATGGAGCACAAGAGTGTGGACGTGCTGCGGGTGGTGGTGGCCAACGAGTGCGAGATCGGTGTGTACGATGGCATTTTGCCCAGCGAGGGGGTGGTATCGCTGCCGTTTCGCACCGAGCGCTTGGTCATGCTGGTGCCCGCCGACCATCCCCTGGCTGGGCGCGAACAGCTGCGCCTGGTCGATGCCCTGGGCTACGCGTTCATTTGCCTGCCGGGTGGGCGGCCGATGCAGCGCTTTGTCGAAGAGCTGGCGATGAACTTGGCCATGCCGCTGAAGGTGCGCGTGCGAGCGCCTAGCTTTGAGGCAATCGCACAGTTGGTGGCACAGCGCGCAGGCGTGGCCATGCTGCCTGAAACCGCCGCTGTGCGTGCGGAGCAGGAGCTGCCGGTACGCCGGGTGGCCCTGGCGGAAAGCTGGGCCACCCTGGAGCTACGCCTGTGTTTCCGTGACTGGGAGCGCCTGAGTTCGCACGGGCGGCAACTGGTGAGTTACTTGTCCGGGCAGCGGCTTACTGCGCCGGGGCCAGGCGAATACCGCTCACCTGCACCTGATCACCGGGCTTGAAGTGGGCATTCGGCGAACGGTAGCGCTGGGTGCTGCCGTCGTCGTGGCGCACCACATAGGCCGCGTCGCTGTGCCCGCTGCCTTGTTGCACGGCGGCACCACCAAAGGCGCCCAGGGCGGCACCTGCGATGGCGCCGAACGGGCCGCCAAGCGCGGCGCCGATCATCAGGCCGCTGACGCCACCAGCGCCATAGCCGACGGTATTGTCGGCGCTTTCCGAGAGCACCTGGTCGGCGCAGGCGGGCAGGGCGATGGTCAGGGTCATCGCCAGAGGGAGCAGAGGATTTTTCATGGTTTTTGGTCCGCAAGGCAGTGTTTGGCGAAAGGTCACGCTTCAGCTTTCGTGCCAGTTGGCCAGCCCTTCCGGTACGGCACTATCCGACCAAGTGTGGTCATTACGACCGCGGTTCTTGTGGTGCGAATGACACGATGATGTCAATATGACATGTCGCTCGCACGGGTATCTGCAAGGGCTGGGCTATCATTTGCAGGCAACCGTGCAAGGCCCCTCTGAAAAGTCATCACGAGCGCATACAATCGGGCCTTTCTTCGTTAACCAGATAGGCCAATGCGTATATGGCGCTAGATCCACCCACGATGTTGACCATTTCGGTTGCCTTGGCTGCTGCCGCTGCCTTGTACCTGGCAATTGAATGGCGCAGTGTCCGCGAAACCTCTCTGCTGTTCTGGAGCGCCGGTTTCGCCACCATTACTGTCGGTTGCATCCTGGCTTTGCTGCGCGGGATCGGTTTGTTGTTCATCGGCATCTGGTTCGCCAATGGCTTGCTGGTGGTCGCGCACGGTTTTTTTCTGATGGGCGTGCTGCGATTTACCCAGGAGCGCTTGTCGCGTGCCTGGCTGATGATCGTGGTGGTCTGGTTCGCCTTGCTGCTGTTGCCTGTGGGGCCGCAGTGGTCGAAGGTGATGCTGATGGTCAACTCGTTGCTGGTGGCGGCGTTGACGCTCAAGGCCAGTTTCCTGTTGCGGCCGCATGGCAGATCGCTGAGTGTTGGCGCGGTGCAGTTGCGCTATGTGCTGCTGATTCATGGGGCATTCTATGTAGCCAAGGCGATCATTGCGATTACGCCGGGTACGTTGATTGACCTGGCCACCTTTGGCGGGCTGATCATTCAGGTTTCCCTGGTCGAGGGGGCGATGGCGATCATGCTGATTGCCTTGTCGATGACGGGAACCGTGCGTTACCGGCGTGAGGAACGGATTGCCCGGCTGGCGGCCCGAGATCCGCTGACCGCGCTGTACAACCGGCGAGCGCTGGAGGTGCGGGCTGGGCATTTCTTCAAGGACGTGAGCCCTGCGCAACCTGGGGCGTTACTGCTGATCGACATCGACAATTTCAAGCTGGTCAACGACCTGCACGGGCATATAGCCGGGGACCGCTTGCTGATTGCCTTGAGCGAGATGATTCGCACGGCGCTGCCCGAGCGCTCGCTGGCGGCGCGGTTGGGGGGCGATGAGTTTGTCATCTTGCTGAGTGGGGCGAGTAGTGAACGGGTCATGGAGCTGGGTGGGATGCTGCGTGAGCAGTTCCAGCAGTACGCCTGCAAGACCGTGCCAACGCCGCAGGCGGTTACCTTGAGCATCGGTGCCAACCTGTTCGACCAGCCACCGGCGAGCCTGGCGGCGTTGATCGAGCAGGGGGATGTGGCGCTGTACCAGTCCAAGCGTGGAGGGCGCGACAGCATTCGGTTTGTCGAGCGGCCCATGGCAGACATTAGCCACTAGTCTGTTTTTTGCTTTTGCTTTTGCTTTTGCTTTTGCTTTTTAGCGCGCGGTAGTTCAGGCGACGCAGG
>NZ_BCBI01000101.1:0-11330 GCF_001320565.1 Pseudomonas sp. NBRC 111132 | reverse complement strand
GGCCTACAGCGATGCGCCGCTGGACAACCTCAACCTGCCGCAGCACCAGGCTTACCTGATCTACACCTCCGGCTCCACCGGCAAGCCCAAGGGCGTGGTGGTCAGCCACGGCGAATTCGCCATGCACTGCCAGGCGGTGATCGCCGCATTCGGCATGCGCAGCGATGATTGCGAGCTGCATTTTTATTCGATCAACTTCGACGCTGCCAGCGAGCGCTTGTGGGTGCCGCTGCTGTGTGGTGCCCGCGTGGTGCTGCGTGCCCAAGGGCAGTGGGGTGCCGAAGACATCTGCCAGCTGGTGCGTGAGCAACAGGTGAGCATCCTGGGCTTTACCCCCAGCTACGGCAGCCAGTTGGCGCAGTACCTGGGCGGGCAGGGCGAACAACTGCCGGTGCGCCTGGTGATTACCGGTGGCGAAGCACTGACCGGCGAGCACCTGCAACGTATTCGCCAGGCCTTTGCCCCGCAGCAGTTCTTCAACGCCTACGGCCCGACCGAAACCGTGGTCATGCCGTTGGCCTGCCTGGCGCCAGAGGCGTTGCCAGCGGACCTTGGCAGCGTGCCGATCGGCCGCGTCATCGGAAGCCGCACGGCCTACATCCTCGATGAAGACCTGGCCCTGTTGCCGCAAGGTGGTATTGGCGAGCTGTATGTCGGTGGTGCCGGGCTGGCTCAGGGCTATCACGACCGCCCTGGCCTTAGTGCCGAGCGCTTCGTCGCCGACCCGTTCAGCACCGCAGGGGGCCGCTTGTATCGCACGGGCGACTTGGTGCGCCTGGGCATTGATGGCCTGGTCGAGTACGTCGGGCGTGCCGACCAGCAGGTGAAAATTCGTGGCTTCCGTATCGAGCTGGGCGAAATCGAGAGCCGGCTGCAGGCGCACTTGGATGTCGACGAGGCCGTGGTATTGGCCCTGGACTTGCCGGGTGGCAAACAGCTGGTGGGCTATCTGGTGTGCAAGCAGGCCAGCGCCGGTAGCGAGGCGCAGAACCTGCTGCGCGAAGCCGTGAAAGCCGATGCCCGCCAGCACCTGCCGGACTACATGGTGCCTGCGCACCTGGTGCTGCTCGACAGCCTGCCGCTGATGGGCAATGGCAAGCTCGACCGCCGTGCGCTGCCGCTGCCGGACCTGGAGCAGGCGCGCCAGCACTACCAGGCCCCAGGCAACGAGGTGGAAGCGCAACTGGCGCAGATCTGGCGTGATGTACTCAACGTTGCCCAGGTTGGCGTGCAGGACAACTTCTTCGAACTGGGGGGTGATTCGATCCTTTCGATTCAGGTGGTCAGCCGGGCCCGTCAGGCCGGCTTGCAATTCACCCCGCGCGACCTGTTCCAGCACCAGACCATCCAGACCCTGGCGGCCGTGGTTCAGCACAGCGAAGCCGCCAGCAGCATCGATCAGGGCCAGCGCCAGGGCCAGACCGGCCTGACGCCGATTCAGCACTGGTTCTTCGACAGCGAAGTGCCACAGCCACAGCACTGGAACCAGGCGGTACTGCTGGAGGCACGCCAGCCGCTGGACGAAGCCGCACTGGCACAAGCGATGGCTGCGCTGGTGCAGCACCATGACAGCCTGCGCCTGCGTTTCAGCGAGGCCCAGGGCGGCTGGCAGGCTCAGTACGCGCAGCCTGCTGGCGACCAGCTGCTGTGGAGCGCCACCGTGGCCGATTTTGCAGACTGCCAGGCGCTGTACACCGACCTTCAGCGCAGCCTCGACCTGCAACAAGGCCCGCTGCTGCGTGGCTTGCTGGTGCGTGACGGGCAGGGCAGCCAGCGCCTGTTGCTGGCGATCCATCACCTGGTGGTCGATGGCGTGTCCTGGCGGGTGTTGCTGGAAGACTTGCAGGCGCTGTACCGTGGCCAGCCACTGCCGACCAAGACTCACGCCATGGGCGATTGGGCCGCACGCCTGGCCAGTTACGCCGGCAGCGATTCGCTGCGCGACGAACTGGGCTGGTGGCAAGGCCAGCTGGGTGGCGTGCGCCGCGAACTACCGTGCGATCACCCGCAGGGTGGCAACTTGCACCGCCACGCCCATACCCTGGCCATCGGCCTGGACGTGGAGCAAACCCGGCAACTGCTGCAACAGGCCCCGGCGGCCTACCACACCCAGGTCAATGACCTGCTGCTCACTGCGCTGGCGCGTGCCTTGTGCCGCTGGAGTGGCGAGGAAGAAGTGCTGGTGCAGCTCGAAGGCCACGGTCGTGACGGGTTGTTCGAGGACATGGACCTGACCCGCAGTGTCGGCTGGTTCACCAACGCCTATCCACTGAGCCTGCGCCCGTTGCCAGGCGAGGACGACGCGGCGCGGGCCGGCTCGATCAAACGCATCAAGGAGCAACTGCGCCAGGTGCCGCACAAGGGGCTTGGCTACGGTGTACTGCGCTACCTGGCCGATGCGGCCGGGCGCGAGCAGATGGCGGCCTTGCCGCAGGCGCGTATCACCTTCAACTACCTGGGTCAGTTCGACCAGCAGTTCGACAGCACCGCGCTGTTCCAGCCACTGGAGGCCCCAGCAGGCCTGGCTCACGACCTCGACGCACCGCTGCCCAACTGGCTGAGCGTCGATGGCCAGGTGTATGGCGGCGCCCTGCAAATGCGCTGGACCTACAGCGCCGAGCGCTATGACCAGCAAACCATTGCCCGGCTGGCCGAGGCCTATCGTCAGGAGTTGCTGACGCTGGTCGCGCATTGCCTGGCCGATGGCAACGGCAGTTTCACCCCCTCGGACTTCCCGTTGGCGCATCTGACGCAGGCGCAGATCGACGCCCTGCCGGTACCGGCTGCGCAGATCGAGGACGTCTACCCGCTGACGCCGATGCAGGAAGGCATGCTGCTGCACACCCTGCTGGAGCCGGGCACCGGCCTTTACTACATGCAGGACCGCTACCGCATCAACAGCGCCCTGGACCCTGAGCGTTTCGCCCAGGCCTGGCAGGCCGTGGTGGCGCGCCATGAAGCATTGCGCGCTTCGTTCAGCTGGAACAGCGGCGAGGCGATGCTGCAGATCATCCACAAACCGGGCAACCTGGCGGTGGACTACCAGGACTGGCGCGGCCTTGCAGACGACGCCCAGGAGCAGCGCCTGCAGGCCCTGCACAAGCAAGAGCGCGAGGCCGGTTTTGCCCTGCTCAGCGAAGCACCGTTCCACCTGCGCCTGGTGCGCGTGGCCGACGAGCGCTATTGGTTCATGATGAGCAACCACCACATCCTGATCGATGCCTGGTGCCGCTCGCTGCTAATGAACGACTTCTTCGAGGTGTACCAGGCCCTTGGCGAAGGCCGTCAGGCCCAACTGCCGGTGCCGCCGCGCTACCGCGACTACATCGGCTGGCTGCAACGCCAGGGCCTGGACGACGCACGCGCCTGGTGGCAGGCCAACCTGGCCGGCTTCGAGCGCGCCACGGCTATCCCAAGTGACCGCCCGCTGCGCCATGACCACGCGGGTAGCGGCATGGTGGTCGGCGATTGCTACACCCGCCTGGAGGTGAGCGATGGCGTGCGCCTGCGTGAACTGGCCCAGGCTCACCAGCTGACCGTCAACACCTTCGCCCAGGCGGCCTGGGCCCTGGTGCTGGCGCGTTACAGCGGTGACCGCGACGTGGCCTTTGGCGTAACCGTGGCCGGGCGCCCGGTGAGCATGCCGCAGATGCAGCGCACCGTCGGGCTGTTCATCAACAGCGTTGCCCTGCGCGTGCAGTTGCCGGTAGCCGGTGAGCGCCGCAGCGTGCGCCAGTGGCTGCAAGGCCTGCTGCAAAGCAACATGGAACTGCGCGAGTACGAATACCTGCCGTTGGTGGCGATCCAGGAGTGCAGCGAGCTGCCCAAGGGCCAGCCGCTGTTCGACAGCCTGTTCGTGTTCGAGAACGCCCCGGTGGAAACCGCCGTGCTCGACCACGCCCAGCACCTGAATGCCAGCTCCGACTCGGGCCGTACCCACACCAACTTCCCGTTGACGGCGGTGTGCTACCCCGGCGACGACCTGGGCCTGCACCTGTCGTTCGACCAGCGCTACTTCGACTACCCGACCGTCGAGCGCCTGCTGGCCGAGTTCAAGCGCATGCTGTTGGCGCTGGTACAAGGCTTCGAGGGCGAGGTGAGCGAGCTGCCGATGCTGGGGGCAGACGAGCAGCGCTTCCTGCTGGAAGACTGCAACCGCACCGAGCGGGCTTATCCGCTGGAACAGAGCTACATCGCACAGTTCGAAGCGCAAGTGGCTGCGCACCCGGAACGTACCGTGGCCCGCTGCCTGGAGGCGTCCTACGACTACGCCGGGCTGAACCTGGCGGCTAACCGCCTGGGCCATGCCTTGATCTGGGCCGGTGTGAAGGTGGACCAGCCGGTGGCGCTGCTGGCCGAGCGCGGGTTGCCGCTGCTGGGCATGATAGTCGGCAGCTTCAAGGCCGGTGCCGGCTACTTGCCGCTGGACCCGGGCCTGCCTGCCGCGCGCCTGCAAAGCATCATCCAGCTCAGCCGTACCCCGGTGCTGGTATGCAGCGCGGCCTGTGCCGAGCAAGGCCGGCAGTTGCTGGCTGAGCTGAACGTTGCGCCAAGGCCACAGCTGCTGGTGTGGGAAGACATCCAGGCCAGCCAGGTTGCCAGCCACAACCCAGGCATCCACAGTGGCCCGGACAACCTTGCCTATGTGATCTACACCTCAGGCTCCACCGGCCTGCCGAAAGGGGTGATGGTCGAGCAGCGTGGCATGCTCAACAACCAGCTGAGCAAGGTGCCGTACCTGGCATTGAGCGAGCAGGACGTGATCGCCCAGACTGCCTCGCAGAGCTTCGACATTTCGGTGTGGCAGTTCCTTGCCGCGCCGCTGTTCGGGGCCAAGGTGGAGATCGTGCCGAACGCCATCGCCCATGACCCACAGGGGCTGCTGGCGCACGTGCAGGCCACCGGCATTACCGTGCTGGAAAGCGTGCCGTCGCTGATCCAGGGCATGTTGGCCAGCGACCACCAGGCGCTGGACGGCCTGCGTTGGATGCTGCCGACCGGCGAGGCGATGCCCCCGGAGCTGGCCGCGCAGTGGCTGCAGCGCTACCCGCAGATCGGCCTGGTCAACGCCTACGGCCCGGCGGAGTGCTCGGATGACGTGGCGTTCTTCCGTGTCGATGCCGCGTCGACCCAAGGCAGTTACCTGCCCATCGGCACGCCGACCGACAACAACCGCCTGTACCTGTTTTGTGAAGACCAGGCGCTGGTGCCGCTGGGTGCGGTGGGCGAACTGTGTGTGGCTGGCACGGGCGTTGGCCGTGGCTATGTCGGCGACCCGCTGCGTACTGCGTTGGCGTTTATCCCTCACCCATACGGTGCACCGGGCGAGCGCCTGTACCGCACCGGTGACCTGGCGCGGCAGCGCCCGGACGGTGTGCTGGAGTACGTCGGGCGCATCGACCATCAGGTGAAGATACGCGGCTACCGCATCGAGCTGGGCGAGATCGAAGCCCGCCTGCACGAACAGGCGGAAATGCGCGATGCTGCGGTGGGCGTGCAGGAGGGCGTCAATGGCAAGCATCTGGTCGGTTACCTGGTGGCCCATCAGGGCATCGCTGCCGACGCCACGTTGCTGGAACAGGTGAAGCAACGCCTGCGTGCCGAGTTGCCGGAGTACATGGTACCGCTGCACTGGGGCTGGTTCGACAGCCTGCCGCACAACGCCAACGGCAAGCTGGACCGCAAGGCGCTGCCCGCCATCGACATTGGCGGCCAGCACAGCCAGGCCTACCAGGCGCCGCGCAATGAGCTGGAAGAGGTCTTGGCGGGTATCTGGGCCGATGTGCTCAAGGCCGAGCGGGTCGGGGTCCACGACAACTTCTTCGAGCTGGGCGGGCATTCGTTGCTGGCCACGCAGATTGCCTCGCGGGTGCAGAAGCAATTGCAGTTGAACGTACCGTTGCGGGCGATGTTCGAGTGCAGCACTGTGGAGGAACTGGCCGAGTACGTGCAGGGCCTGCAGGGCAGTGCGCTGGATGACGACAAGGTCGACCGGCTGAGTGATCTGATGGCCGAGTTGGAAGGCCTTTGACCGGCAGGGGCGCTTGGCGCCCCTTTTTAGTGGCCACGGTACCTAGATCGCGGCGTTGATAAAGGCCTCATCTAACGATTCGGCGCCGTGGCAAGCCATGAACTGTTCACCACTATCAAACGCTTCCAGTCGTTTATTGGCGAGCATGTAAAAGCGATGGCAATTTTTTGTGATTTCCTCTGTGTAATGTGAAGCAATCAACACGCACGCGCCCTCCCGGCATGCGTTGTGTATGCCTAGCCATATGTAATGCCGGAACTCAGGGTCCACCCCAGCTGTGGGCTCGTCAAGAATGATCAAGTCACTGTTCAAAAGCAGTAGGGTCAGCGTGAAGTAGCTGCGAATCTCGCCATAACTGCAGTTGGACGCTTTTTTATTAGCGATTTCTGCATATCGTTTGGACAGGGAAGGAGACCATTGAGCCAGTTTTGAAAGTATTTCTAAGTGATCGGGGGCGTCATTGGGGGCTAGGCTGGTGATAAGTTTGCTCGCTTCATTCATGCGCAGTAAAGGGGGTGGGGTAAGAATTTGGGTTAAATAAGCCTGATGCTTGGATGAGTTGGTGACGACGCCCCGGATTGGTTTCTTTACGTTGCAGATGAGGTCGAATAGCGTCGTTTTTCCTGCGCCATTCTTGCCCAGTATGCCGATCATTTCGCCTTGTTTGATGTTGAGTCCGATATTGTCCATCAGCGTGGTTCCGCTGTACCCGAAACAAAGGTCGGTTATTTTTAGTATATCCATTAGTAGCGGCTCCATATGGGTTGGGTTCTAAAATGTCGTCCTGTCAGGTATGTGCAGGCCGCAAAGGCTGAAAGAGCCGTCAAGAAACTGCTGAGAAGTGAAAATTCGCCATGGAATACCTGAACACTCAGATAGAGCGGGTTGATCAGCGTTAGCGGGTGAGACGTGTCGTAGCCCTGTAGGGTAGCTGTGTACCCAGAGACCAGCATGAGAAAGGACATGAGCGAAAAAAGCGTGCTGGCAGTGCTGAACTTGATGGGCAGTGCAGCGATCCCTAGGCCGATACAGGTGAACATAAGATAACTTGTGTAAAAGCATGCCAGCAGATACAAAAGCTCAGGGAGTAAGTAGTGCCCTCGTAGCGGCTTGGTCAATAGGTAAAAAAGCAAGGCGTAGAGTGTGCTCAGCACTAAGTAGCTGAGTGTGTGTGAAATCAGGAATATTTTTATTGCGCCGCGTTGATATATGAAAGAGCGAGTGAAGCCGCTTTCTCGCCTGCCGATCAAGTAAAAACTAAATCCAAAAAAGGCAACACTTGCTGAAATGTATGAGTAGAACCACGCAGTTGACGCAGTGTAGGTTAAGGTTGTGTGCTTTGGGGTTGTAATGATGAAGAGTAGACAGGGTGCAAGTGCTGACCATAGAAGTGATGTGGGTTCTCTCAAGTGCTCAGTGATCAAGATCCTGATAATGCGTGTGATTTTTTTTGCGCTGAGTAGGAGGTGGCTTAAATAGAGATTCATGGGAACGGGACCATTCTGGAGAGCTGACGGCTTATGATTTTATTGAGGAAGTGTTCGGAGTAAGTATTTTTGATGTTGAGGTGGCTTGCGTTATTCATGTGGAGGAATAAATTGGGTGAAAAATATTTGCAGAAGTAAAGGTTTGACTGTTTGTAGGGGGTGGACGATAAGTAGAGATATCCATTGAATTCTAGTTCTCTTATGGTTGTTAATAGATTCTGTAGGGTTAGCTCTTTCGATGGTGTACGTTTCTGGTTGTGCTGGGTTGATGTCAAATCTCTGGATGTATCTTGGAAAGTATCGTAGCTGTTGCAATTTAGGAAGTGTTTGAGATAAGGGTCTTGAAGTGGGTTTTCTATTTCATGGTCATTATCGATTGCCTGCATAAAGCGAAATGTCTGCCATAATTCGACTATTGCTTTCTCTAAAGCAATCCTTGAGGTGGCGGCGTAAGCCATGCCAGCGCAAAATTTCACTTTGGCGGTGGTGTCTTGATTGCCATAACATAAGAGTAGGCAGCTTCCTGGAAAGCGTTCGTCGGTTAGATTGAGGATGCACAGGTCGCCAGATTTTTTTAGCTCTTGGAGGAGTGGCAAGCTGGTGCTTCCAGCTAGTATGGGGTAGGCAACATTGAGTTTTATTTCCGCTGTGCAGGTTTTTGTAAGCCAGTATCTAAGTAGAAACTGCCGTTCCAGTGTTTCCTTGAGTGCTCCGAGCACTGCATTGTTGATCGTCATGTGTGCGCTGCATCCACATGTGTCTCTGATTGGGTAGATGCTATTGTCAGTAAAATTTCGGCACTCTGAAATGGAAAGGCATACGGTTGGGATCTTGCAGCTTGTAAAATCAGTGATTCTGTATGCCGTTGTACGGTCAAAGTGATGCGACTGCAAAGACGAGCTTTTATTAGGTATTAAGGTTTGAGAAAACGCTTGGATGAATTCTTTGTGCTCTTTGGTTGTCAGTCCGATGTCTAGTTTGTTTGTGTCATGGACAGGGATGTCTAAGTAAAAATGTTTACGTTCAAAATGTTCGCCTAATGCGCTGTCGGTTATATCTGATGACCAGCCGCTGCTTGAACCGTAGGTGCGCCAACGGGTGCCACATTCTACGCTGTTGGGTAGGTGAGTGACTGCGCTAGGCCTAAGTAGAAAAAAGTCCGAAAATTCCGGGTAGTGTATCTCGTTAAAAATATTCATGGGTCTAACCTATTAGTTGGATGCATGTGGGTAGGAAAAGAGTCGGGTTGAGATTCAAATTTTTGGTTACTTGATGGTCAGTGTACCCTGACCATGGTCTGCTATTTAGGTGGAGTTCTTTGCAGCGCAAGTCAGTAATCATATACATCGAGCCTGCCTCCATTAGACTCAAGCGATAGCCTCTGTATCGATACTTGAACAGTGCTTTGGGTAAGTAGATCAAATATATAAGTGCTAGTGACGGTCGGCCGATGTCGACGTTTTTTGGGATAATTGCTTCAGTCAATTTTCTGATGTTAATTGATGGGCTATGAGCTTCCAGTGATCTTGAGGATGGAAGTAAGTGTAGGGCGTTAGTTTCAGTTGGCCATTGCTCGATCTTGTTGTTGAGGTTGATGCAAAATACTTCTATTGGATAAAGCGCTCCGCCGCTTGGATAACCTCTGTTGTAGGCAGTGGAGCTTTTGGTCAAGAGGGGTGAAAGCAGTGCTTGGACCGTTTTGAAATGAAGTGGGCGATCTTTAAATTGATCACATGAATTATTTCTCCGTAGTGAATGTGAATTTGCTAGAGGCCTAAGAGTCAGTTCTTTGGTTTTGCTGGGTGCTGTAATGGTGTTGAGGCGTAATTCGTTCCCGGTAAGCTTTGTAAGGTCCTTTGATGGTATGTGGTGAAGGGTGCTTAGGTGTTGTGTCGCTTCGTGGATTATGTAGTTGCCTTTGGCGTGGAATGCCAAAGTCTCATCCATGACATCAGGGCATATAAACTTCAAGTATTCGTCATGGCTTATATTCATTGTTCAAATCCTATGCATTGGCACAGTGGCCAGTGGACGCTGGCGTCTTCTGTAGTAATTCCGGTTTCCAGGTTGATTGTTCTGGATAATAGAACTTGATCTTGAGTGGTTTTTGATTTTGGCGCTTGGGTGAGTTTGTTTGTGAATGAAATAATGGTGCCTAAAATTAAAGACTTTTGGAGTTCGTCTATTTCTATTTTTGGTAGGTCGAGGTTGTTGCTACGGCAGAAAGACCAAATTTTGCTCCAGTGGTGCTGACTTGTTCTCAGGCTTTCGTAGTGCGCGATACGGTCAAGTGTGCAAAAAGCGCACGGGTTTCCAATTGAGGGGATATGAATTTCCGTTAAATGGAAATGAACGCCACTGATGAAGCCGACAGTGGCGCCATAGTTGGGGTTTGTTGCTAGTAGTTTTTTATAGGTGGACTTTAGCAAGTGCGGGCTCAGTTTTGCGCAAGCGAATACGAAGAGCGTAGGCTCGTCGTTGTTGGGATGTATGTAGTCAGCGATATTCCTTATTTCTAATTTATTGTTGTACTTTTTTTCAAGGTACTTGGTTGTCTCGCCTGGAATTTCTAGATCGTGGTAGATGATGGTGCGCTGAAAGCTAGGTGGATCAGTGAGCTCTCCGATTATTGACAGGCTTTTTAAGAATTTTATCGCGCTGGCAGGTTGGAGTTTTGCCTTTTTTAGTATGTGGTCCAGTGCATGAGGGTGGATATATTTGGATTGATTTTTTTCAATTAATTGTAAGGCTTCTATTATTTTTGGTTCGGTGATCTTCGTGAAGCCTTTGGATGAGAAGACCATCGGTTCAGTGTCAAAGTTGAGTATTTCATAGTTGTAGATTCTGAGTGTTTTCATAAAATACCTGAAAGGTTGCGGGCGCCTGCAGTAGTCGTCGCAGAAGCCCGCTTATAGTTACAGGGTTGCCGGGTCGTTGTTTATGCCATTGTTTCCACCACAGCCGCCGGAGCCGCCGCTGCCACCCTTGCAGCCTCCACCGCCTCCACAACCGCCGCTGCCACCACAACCACCGGCGCTACCAGATCCTCCGAAGAATTCAGCTTCCATATCGCAATTGTTTTCGGAGGCTAATGCCAAAAGGCTAATGCCATATTGATTTTCCATAGTGTCTCCTTGTTTTTGTTGTTGCCCGAAAGAGTGCGGGCATGAAGAGGTTTAGGCGTTCGATTGATCTATGTCAATTGCGCTTCAGAGTAGGTGGGTGTATTTGGTGGGTTGGGGTGGTTTGGTTGGAAGCTATTGTTGTAGGACTGCTCTTCAGATGCGTCTTACATGTAGTTAGTATTGGTCGGTTATGTTTACTTTTGCCTTTATTAATGTAGGAGGTTTCGGCTTTTGTCATGCGAAATTGCTGTAGCAAGTATGCGAGTTTTCTGAAGCTGTTCTTGAGGGTGGTTCAATAGGGGTAGGCGATGAGGCATTGTTTAGCAGCGGGTGGCGTAGAATCAGTGTTTCTAAATGTGTAGAGCTGCTGTTTCAGCGACATGGATATGGGGTCGCTAATCGCCGTGTGACTGATTTTGGAGAGATTGATCGGCTTTGCTCGTTGTGGTCGAGTGAACGAGCATTGGCAGTTGGCGAAGAGGAACGCTCTTCGCTTGCAGAGAGCGATCAGTGCTATGTGCCGCTGCGGGCGATGTTCGATTGCAGCACGATGGAGTAGCCAGGGTGTATGTGCAGTGGCTGCAGGGCAGTGCGCTGGATGACGACAAGGTCGACCGGTTGAGTGACCTGATGGCCGAGCTGGAGGGGTTGTAAACGCCCCAGATATTGCGCTGTGCCCAAGGCCGG
>NZ_BCBI01000100.1:0-11434 GCF_001320565.1 Pseudomonas sp. NBRC 111132 | reverse complement strand
CGTGTACCTGGGCGCTGAGCATCTGCTGCTTCAGGTCGCGGTTCTGCGCTTCGTCGATAACCGCATTCATCAGCGCGTCACCCACCTTCAGCCCGCGCCAGTCCTTCAGCACCGATACCCGGCCAATGGTGCCGTCAGGCAGCAGGCGGGCAGTACCGATCGGGTAGTCGCCTTCCTGGGCCAGGAAGTGCGCTGCGGTCGGGTCATCCGAGTCCCACTCCAGCTCTGGTGGCACGTGCTGCTCGGCAATGAACACCGCTTCCCGGATACGGCGAATGTCGGCGTTGTCTTTCTGCCAGTCGGCGAGGCGAACGCTGATCTTATTCATTGGCGAATCCCAGACTTCCCTGTTTGACCAACTGCTGTACCAGCATAAGGCCATCTTCGTCTTGCAGCCAGTCTGCCAGGTTGTCGATGTGCAGGGCGTCGGCCGCGCATACCAGCTTCAGCAGCTCGCGCAATTTGCCCGGCAGTGGGCAGCTGCGGCCGCTGGCGAACAGCAACAGGTCGTCTTCGAATTCCGACCAGGCCAGGCGTGCGCTCGGGTTGCGGATCAGGATGGCGCCTTGTTCAAGGGCGTCGATCAGCTCTTCCTCGCTCAGCTCTTCGCCGACGATCTGCTCCGGGTAGCGCGGCTCGGTCATGAATTGGCCGAACCAGGTCAGCAACAGGTCCTTGTCGCCCATGTGCTTGTCGAGCAGCGCCTTGAGGCGGTCGAGCGCGTCGTGCTGGATCTGGTGCGGGTCGCTGGCTGGCTGGGCGTCAGCGTCGCTGTAGCGCTCTTCGTCGGGCAGGAACTGGCCCAGGAAGTCGGTGAAGTGGGTCAGCACTTCGGCGGCGCTAGGTGCGCGGAAGCCTACCGAGTAGGTCAGGCAGTCGTCCACGGCCACGCCGTAGTGGGCCAGGCGCGGTGGCAGGTAGAGCATGTCGCCGGGTTCCAGGGTCCACTCTTCGCTCTGCTCGAACTCGGCCAGGATACGCAGGTCGGCGTGCTCCAGCAGCGGGCTGTCGCTGCTGCACATCTGGCCGATCTTCCAGTTGCGCTGGCCGTGGCCCTGCAGCAGGAACACGTCGTAGTTGTCGAAGTGCGGGCCGACGCTGCCACCGGGGGCGGCGAAGCTGATCATCACGTCATCAATGCGCCAGCTGGGCAGGAAGCGGAAGTTTTCCAGTAGCTCGGCCACTTCCGGGACGAACTGGTCCACGGCCTGTACCAGCAGGGTCCAGTCCTTTTCCGGCAGCTCGGCGAAGGTGTCTTCGTTGAACGGGCCGCGACGCAGTTCCCATGGGTGGGCGCCGTGCTCCAGCACGATGCGCGACTCGACTTCGTCTTCAAGGGCCAGGCCGGCCAGTTCGTCGGGGTCGATCGGGCTGATGAAGTCCGGGAAGGCCTGGCGCACCAGCAGCGGCTTCTTCTGCCAGTAGTCGCGCATGAATTCGCGGGCCGAGATGCCGCCGAGCAGCTGCAGTGGAGTATCAGGATTCATGTTCAACCTATTGAAAAAACGTAATTTTCGTCCGGGAATAAAAACGCCCGGCCAGGCCGGGCGTTGTACGCGACGGTCAGCTTAGATGCGTTTGGCCTGGGCTGCCGCGTTACCGATGTAGGTAGCGGGGGTCAGCAGCTTGAGCTCGGCCTTGGCGTCGGCTGGCATGTCCAGGCCGTCGATGAAGGTCAGCAGCGCTTCAGGGGTGATGCCCTTGCCACGGGTCAGCTCTTTGAGCTTCTCGTAGGGGTTTTCGATGTTGAAGCGGCGCATCACGGTCTGGATCGGCTCGGCCAACACTTCCCAGCAGGCGTCCAGGTCGGCGGCGATGCGGGCTTCGTTGACTTCCAGCTTGCCGATGCCCTTCAGGCTGGCTTCATAGGCGATGACGCTGTGGGCAAAGCCCACGCCCAGGTTGCGCAGCACGGTGGAGTCGGTCAGGTCACGCTGCCAGCGCGAGATCGGCAGCTTGCTGGCCAGGTGCTGGAACAGCGCGTTGGCGATACCCAGGTTGCCTTCGGAGTTTTCGAAGTCGATCGGGTTGACCTTGTGCGGCATGGTCGACGAGCCGATTTCGCCGGCAACGGTCTTCTGCTTGAAGTAGCCCAGCGAGATGTAGCCCCACACGTCACGGTCGAAGTCGATCAGGATGGTGTTGAAGCGGGCAATGGCGTCGAACAACTCGGCGATGTAGTCGTGCGGCTCGATCTGGGTGGTGTACGGGTTGAACTGCAGGCCCAGCTCGTCTTCGATGAAGGCGCGGGCGTTTTCTTCCCAGTCGATTTGCGAGTAGGCGGACAGGTGGGCGTTGTAGTTGCCCACGGCGCCGTTGATCTTGCCCAGCAGCGGCACGGCGGCAACCTGGGCGATCTGGCGCTCCAGGCGGTACACGACGTTGGCCAGCTCTTTGCCCAGGGTGGTCGGCGAAGCCGGCTGGCCGTGGGTGCGCGACAGCATCGGCACATCGGCGTGGGCGTGGGCCAGGGCGCGGATGGCGTCGGCGATCTGGCGCATCAGCGGCAGCAGCACGTCGTCACGGCCGGCGCGCAGCATCAGGGCGTGGGACAGGTTGTTGATGTCCTCGCTGGTGCAGGCGAAGTGGATGAATTCGCTGACTTTTGCCAGCTCAGGCAGCTTGGCGGCCTGCTCCTTGAGGAGGTATTCGATCGCCTTGACGTCGTGGTTGGTGGTGCGCTCGATTTCCTTCACGCGCTCGGCGTGTTCCAGCTTGAAATCGCTGGCCAGGTTGTCCAGCAGGGCGGTGGCTTCGGCGGAGAACGCCGGCACTTCGCCGATCTGCGGGTGGGCGGCCAGGCGCTGCAGCCAGCGCACTTCGACCAGGGCGCGGAAACGGATCAGGCCGAATTCGCTGAAGATGGGGCGCAAGGCCTGGGTTTTGCCGGCATAACGGCCGTCTACAGGGGAAACCGCAGTGAGCGAAGAAAGCTGCATGGGGTGTTCTCGGACAGTCAGGCTTTTGGAAGGGCGCATATCATACATGAAAAATGCCTGTAGGAGCGGCCTTGCGTCGCGAAAGGGTCGCGCAGCGGCCCCGGCAACCTATGCTGGGGCGGCGATTCTGGGGCTGCTGCGCAGCCCTTTCGCGACGCAAGGCCGCTCCTACAAGTCCGGCGTTTTTCTTCAGGACGGTGTGCGCATCATATCGTACAGTTCGTTCAGCAACTTGCGACGGCTGAACACCAACTGCCAGCGGTGTCCACCCAGCTGGCGCCACAGGCGCGCGGCACGGATGCCGGCCAGCAGCAGGGCGCGAATCTTCGACGCGTTGCTGGCCTGCTGCAGGAAACGCATGTCGCCGTGCACCTGGATGCGCTGGCGCAAGGTGCTAAGCGTGTCCTGGTACAAGGCTCCGCTGGAAGCGATGACGTTTTCGTGAACCAGGCCGAAATGCTCGGCCTGCGACTGGATTTGCGGCAGGCGATTGCCGATGGTGTCAAGCAGGTCGCCACGTTTGTTCAGTTGGCGCTCCAGGCCCAGCATCGACAGGGCGTAGCGCAGTGGCTCGCGCTGCAGGCTGCTGGGGTCACGCTCCAGGGCGCCGACCAGCGCGCGGTAGCCGTCGCGCAGGTTCAGGTCGTCACCGCCGAACACCTCCAGGGTGTCCTTGGGGTCACGTACCAGCAGGCTGCCCAGCATGCAGCCGATATTGGCCTCGCTGGCCTGGCCGGTGCGGGCAATGCGGTCGACCAGCACAGCGGCCTGAAATACGCCGCCCAGGGCAATCAATTGCTCCTGCAGGTTGCTCATGCGCGCGGGCTCCACGGCTCGGCAGCTTCGATTACACCACCGCCCAGGCACACTTCGCCGTCGTAGAACACCACCGACTGGCCTGGGGTGACGGCGCGCTGTGGCTCGTCGAACACGGCGCGGTAGCCGGTTTCGGTCAGTTCGAGGGTGCACTGCTGGTCGCTCTGGCGGTAACGCACCTTGGCGGTGAGCTGGCGCGGGCTGCTGAGGTCGATCGGGTTCACCCAGAAAATCTCCGAAGCCAGCAGGGCGCGGGAGAACAGCCATGGGTGTTCGTTGCCTTGGCCAACCACCAGCACATTGCGGGTCAGGTCCTTGTGCAACACGTACCACGGCTCGTCACCGGCATCCTTCAGGCCGCCAATGCCCAGGCCCTGCCGCTGGCCGATGGTGTGGTACATCAGGCCGTGGTGGCGGCCGATCACTTCACCTTCGGTGGTTTCGATGTCACCCGGCTGAGCTGGCAGGTACTGCTTGAGGAAATCGCTGAAACGACGCTCGCCAATGAAGCAGATGCCGGTGGAGTCCTTTTTCTTGGCGGTGGCCAGGCCGTGTTTTTCGGCGATGGCGCGCACTTCGGGTTTTTCCAGCTCGCCGACCGGGAATAGGGTGCGGGCAATTTCCTTGCCGCCAACGGCGTGCAGGAAGTAGCTCTGGTCCTTGTTCGGGTCCAGGCCCTTGAGCAGTTCGGTGAGGTCGCCAGTGTCGCGGCGGCGCACGTAGTGGCCGGTGGCGATCAGGTCGGCACCCAGCGACAGGGCGTAGTCGAGAAACGCCTTGAACTTGATTTCGCGGTTGCAGAGGATGTCCGGGTTGGGCGTGCGGCCGGCCTTGTATTCTTCAAGGAAGTGCTCGAACACGTTGTCCCAGTATTCGGCGGCGAAGTTGGCGGTGTGCAGCTTGATGCCGATGCGGTCGCACACGGCCTGGGCGTCGGCCAGGTCTTCACGGGCGGTGCAGTATTCGGTGCCGTCGTCTTCTTCCCAGTTCTTCATGAACAGCCCTTCCACCTGGTAGCCCTGCTCGATGAGCAGAAGGGCGGAGACGGAAGAGTCCACGCCGCCGGACATGCCGACGATGACGCGGGTCTTGGCGGGGTCTTTGAGTGCTGGGCTGGTCATGGGTACCGGTGTAGATCAAGGGGGAAAAACGCCGATTCTATCAAACCCGTGGCGCCGCGTCAGTCGCGCAGCAGCTGGAGGCTATGCAGCGGGCCGTTCAAATAGTCGTCGAGGCAGCGCGGCACCAGCTCGCTGCGCCAGCGGGCGGGGTCGGCCAGCAGCTCGTCGCGGGTCAGCCATACGGCGCGGACGATGTCACTGTCCAGGGCGAGGTCTTCGTGGTGGCGCACAGGGCGGGCGGCGAAGCAGATGCGCTGGTAGGTCACGCCGTTGCTGGGGGCGGTGTACAGGTAGATGCCGACAACGCCGGTGAGCTCGACTTCCCAGGCAGTTTCTTCTAGGGTTTCGCGCAGGGCGGCCTGGGGCAGGGTCTCAAAGGGTTCGAGGTGGCCGGCGGGTTGGTTGAAGACGTGCTGGTTGGCTTTGAACTCCTCGACGAAAAGGAACTTGCCTTCGTGTTCGACGATGGTAGCGACGGTGATGTGGGGTTGCCAGGACATGAGTATTTCCTAGGGTTGGCGCGGGTCCTGTAGGAGCGGCCTTGTGTCGCGATGGGCCGCAAAGCGGCCCCGACGATATCCGCTGCGAAGCCGAAAACCTGGGGCCGCTTCGCAGCCCTTTCGCGACACAAGGCCGCTCCTACAGGGAGCCGTGTACGCACTTTAAGAAAGCAAAAACCCCGGTGCGTGGCCGGGGTTTTTGCTGTTACTTCAAGCGAACCTTACAGGGCGGCAATGGCGCTGTTCAGGGTCTGGCTTGGGCGCATCACCTTGGCGGTCAGCTCGGCATCCGGGGCGTAGTAACCACCGATGTCGGCTGGCTTGCCCTGAACGGCATTGAGCTCGGCGACGATGGTCGCTTCGTTCTCGGCCAGGGTTTTTGCCAGCGGTGCGAAGCGTGCCTGCAGGGCAGCGTCGTCAGCCTGAGCGGCCAGGGCTTCAGCCCAGTACAGAGTCAGGTAGAAGTGGCTGCCGCGGTTGTCGATACCACCGACCTTGCGCGACGGCGACTTGTTGGTGTCGAGGAACTTGCCGGTAGCCTGGTCCAGGGTGTTGGCCAGAACCTTGGCGCGCGGGTTGTCGTAGGTGTTGCCCAGGTGCTCCAGGGAAGCGGCCAGGGCCAGGAATTCACCCAGCGAGTCCCAACGCAGGAAGTTCTCTTCAACCAGCTGCTGTACGTGCTTGGGCGCCGAACCGCCGGCGCCGGTTTCGAACAGGCCACCGCCGTTCATCAGCGGCACGATCGACAGCATCTTGGCGCTGGTGCCCAGTTCCATGATCGGGAACAGGTCGGTCAGGTAGTCGCGCAGCACGTTGCCGGTCACCGAGATGGTGTCCTTGCCTTCGCGGATGCGGGCCAGGGAGAACTTGATGGCGTCGACCGGAGCCAGTACGCGGATGTCCAGGCCAGTGGTGTCGTGATCTTTCAGGTACTTCTGTACCTTCTCGATCATCACACCGTCGTGGGCGCGAGCCGGGTCCAGCCAGAACACCGCCGGGGTGTCGCTCAGGCGGGCACGGTTGACGGCCAGCTTGACCCAATCCTGGATCGGAGCGTCTTTGGTCTGGCACATGCGGAAGATGTCACCGGCTTCGACGTTCTGTTCCAGCACGACGTTGCCCTTGCCATCGACCACGCGCACGACGCCGTCGGCCTTGATCTGGAAGGTCTTGTCGTGGGAGCCGTACTCTTCGGCCTTTTGCGCCATCAGGCCAACGTTCGGCACGCTGCCCATGGTGGTCGGGTCGAAGGCGCCGTGTTTCTTGCAGTCTTCGATGGTGGCCTGGTAGATGCCGGCGTAGCAGCGGTCCGGGATCACGGCCTTGGCGTCTTGCAGTTCGCCAGCGGTGTTCCACATCTTGCCCGAGTCACGGATCATGGCTGGCATCGAGGCGTCGACGATAACGTCGCTCGGCACGTGCAGGTTGGTGATGCCTTTGTCGGAGTTGACCATGGCCAGGGCTGGGCGGTCGGCGTACAGGGCCTGGATGTCGGCTTCGATCTCGGCCTGCTTGTCAGCTGGCAGGTCCTTGATGCGGGCGTACAGGTCACCGATACCGTTGTTGGCGTTGAAGCCCACTTCGGCCAGTGCTGCGGCGTGCTTGGCCAGCACGTCGTTGTAGAACTCTTCGACGATGACGCCGAACATGATTGGGTCGGAGACCTTCATCATGGTGGCTTTCAGGTGAACCGACAGCAGCACGCCAGAAGCCTTGGCATCGGCGATCTGCTCGGCGATGAAGGCTTTCAGGGCCTTGCGGCTCATGGTGGCGCAGTCGATGATTTCGGCGGCTTTGACGGCGGTCTTTTCTTTCAGCACGGTGGTGCTGCCATCGTTGCCGACCAGCTCGATGCGCAGGCTGTCGTCACCTTCGATCAGTGCGGCCTTCTCGCTGCCGTAGAAATCGCCTTGGGTCATGTGGGCAACGTGCGACTTGGAGTCGGCGGCCCAAGCGCCCATCTTGTGCGGGTGCTTGCGGGCGTAGTTCTTGACCGACAGCGGCGCGCGGCGGTCGGAGTTGCCTTCGCGCAGCACCGGGTTCACGGCGGAACCCTTGATGCGGTCGTAGCGGGCGCGGGACTCTTTCTCGTCCGCGGTGGCCGGCTCGTCGGCGTAGTCAGGGATGTTGAAGCCCTTGCCTTGCAGTTCCTTGATCGCGGCTTTGAGCTGCGGTACCGAGGCGCTGATGTTCGGCAGCTTGATGATGTTGGCTTCAGGGGTGGTAGCCAGCTGGCCCAGTTCCGCCAGGTGATCGCCTACTCGCTTCTCTGCGCCCAGTTGCTCCGGGAAGGCGGCAAGGATACGGCCAGCCAGGGAGATGTCGCGAGTTTCGACGGCGATGTCAGCGCAAGCTGTGAAAGCTTCGACGATCGGCAGCAGCGAGTAGGTGGCGAGGGCGGGGGCTTCGTCGGTGAAGGTATAGATGATCTTGGAACGGGTGGGCATGCGGGTTAACTCTCTGTGTGCTGAGCGTGCTCGAGTCTCGTGGTGCGCAGGGTAGGCGCATCGCCCTGGCAGCGCCATGAGCGGAAAGTCGAGAGGCTGCGAGCGGTGATGGTGGATGCATCAGTCGAGCGTCAAGTGCTGGGCTGCGGTAACAACCCAGGCTTAGTGGCCATTCATGGCCTAGGGCGGTCCGCATTTTCCTGGGATTCGCCCCGATGACCCTTCGGTCGCGGCGGAGTATACCAAACCATTCGGGCTAATCAGCAAGGCCAAGTGATATCGGCCCATTTATAAGACCAAAGACTAAGCGGCAATGTGGCGGGTTGTCGCATGCCTTGCAGGTCGGCAGATGTGGTTTAGGCTCATTGCATCGCATGATGTCCAAACCACACCCGACAGCGGAGTAGTGCAAGCATGGGATACCAGAAAATCAAGGTTCCGACCGACGGCGCCAAGATCACCGTCAATGCAGACCATTCGCTCAACGTGCCTGACAATCCGATCATTCCGTACATCGAGGGCGACGGGATCGGCATCGATGTCTCGCCCGTGATGATCAAGGTGGTCGACGCCGCCGTGCAGAAGGCCTATGGCGGCAAGCGCAAGATTGCCTGGATGGAGGTGTACGCCGGCGAAAAAGCCACCCAGGTATACGACCAGGACACCTGGCTGCCGCAGGAAACCCTCGATGCCGTGCGAGATTACGTGGTGTCGATCAAGGGCCCGCTTACCACCCCGGTCGGTGGCGGCATCCGCTCGCTCAACGTGGCGCTGCGCCAGCAGCTCGACCTGTACGTGTGCCTGCGCCCGGTGCTGTGGTTCCAGGGTGTGCCGAGCCCGGTGAAAAAGCCGGGCGACGTCGACATGGTGATCTTCCGCGAGAACTCCGAGGACATTTACGCGGGCATCGAGTGGAAGGCCGGCTCGCCCGAGGCGAACAAGGTGATCAAGTTCCTTAAAGAGGAAATGGGCGTCACCAAGATCCGTTTCGACCAGGACTGCGGCATCGGCGTCAAGCCGGTATCCCGCGAGGGCACCAAGCGCCTGGTGCGCAAGGCCCTGCAATACGTGGTGGACAATGACCGCGAGTCGCTGACCCTGGTGCACAAGGGCAACATCATGAAGTTCACCGAAGGGGCCTTCAAGGACTGGGGCTACGAGGTGGCGCGGGACGAGTTCGGCGCCGAACTGCTCGATGGCGGCCCGTGGATGAAGTTCAAGAACCCCAAGAGTGGCCGCGAGGTCATCGTCAAGGACGCCATTGCCGACGCCATGCTGCAGCAGATTTTGCTGCGCCCGGCCGAGTACGACGTGATTGCCACGCTCAACCTCAACGGTGACTACCTGTCCGACGCCCTGGCGGCGGAGGTGGGCGGTATCGGCATTGCGCCGGGCGCCAACCTGTCCGACACCGTGGCCATGTTCGAGGCCACCCACGGCACCGCGCCCAAGTATGCCGGGCAGGACAAGGTCAACCCGGGCTCGGTGATACTCTCGGCAGAAATGATGCTGCGCCACATGGGCTGGACCGAGGCCGCCGACCTGATCATCAAGGGCACCAACGGCGCGATTGCGGCCAAGACCGTGACCTACGATTTCGAGCGGCTGATGGAGGGGGCCCGGCTGGTGAGCAGCTCAGGTTTTGGCGATGAAATGATCAAGCACATGTAAGGCAATACAAAACCGGCCGCTTCCTGTAAAGAAGCGGCCGGTTTTTTCGTATACCGGCAGTAAAGCAGGGTTCACGCATTAGCGGTCGTGGGCGAGTTCGGTACTCCCGTTGAAGCGCTGACGTTGATGCCCTTGATTTCAACCGCATGCAGGCCTTTCGGGCCCTGGATGATGTTGAACGTCACAGCTTGTCCGGCTTTCAGCGTCTTGTAACCGTCCATCTGGATCGCCGAATAGTGTGCGAACAGATCTTCGGTTCCGCCGTCCTCATTGATGAATCCATAGCCCTTGGCATTGTTGAACCACTTGACTTTACCGCTTGCCATCCCTATGTCCCTCTGCAAAGGACTCCATCACTGGAGTATCATCCACGTCATCCGCATACGAACCTTGCGAAAAATCTGGTTGACTGCGCGGATCTTTATCGACCACGGTGGGTTCTTATTGGTTGTAACACCGTTTTGCCGATAGTCAAGGTCACGCGGCGCCTGCGCTGGCGGTGGCCTGTGCGGTCAACCCACAACCTTAACCTGACGCTCATGATGAAATTCTTTCCATGCATGCACCTAGTGAGATTCGACTAACATTCAATCAGGATCGCCCGCAATCGAATGAGGACGACGGCTCGGGTCTTGCAGTTCAGGAAGCCAAGCCGATCCTGCAGGCGCCACCGATGTACAAGGTGGTTTTGTTCAACGATGACTACACGCCAATGGATTTCGTCGTCGAAGTGCTCGAGACGTTCTTCAGTCTGAACCGCGAGCTGGCGACCAAGATCATGCTGACCGTCCATACAGAAGGGCGGGCAGTGTGCGGATTGTTTACCCGTGACATCGCCGAAACAAAGGCTATGCAGGTCAACCAATACGCCAGGGAAAGCCAGCATCCGCTACTCTGTGAAATCGAGAAGGACGGTTAATCGCCGACCACTTGGGTATGAGGTGAAGCTATGTTAAACCGCGAGCTCGAAGTCACCCTCAATCTGGCCTTCAAGGAGGCCCGTTCGAAGCGTCATGAGTTCATGACTGTCGAACATCTGCTGCTGGCACTCCTTGACAATGAGGCTGCTGCGACCGTTCTGCGCGCCTGTGGCGCCAATCTCGACAAACTCAAGCATGACCTGCAAGAGTTCATCGACTCCACAACGCCGCTGATTCCTGTCAACGACGAAGACCGGGAAACCCAGCCGACCCTGGGCTTCCAGCGTGTGCTGCAGCGTGCCGTGTTCCACGTGCAAAGCTCCGGCAAGCGCGAAGTGACTGGCGCCAATGTGCTGGTGGCGATCTTCAGCGAACAGGAAAGCCAGGCCGTGTTTCTGCTCAAGCAGCAGAGCGTGGCCCGTATCGACGTGGTCAACTACATCGCCCATGGTATCTCCAAGGTGCCAGGGCATGGTTCGCAGTCTGAAAGCGACCAGGAAATGCAGGACGAAGAGGGCGGTGAAACCTCCTCTTCGAGCAACCCACTGGACGCCTATGCCAGCAACCTGAACGAGCTGGCGCGTGCCGGCCGCATCGACCCACTGGTCGGCCGCGAGCAGGAAGTGGAGCGGGTGGCGCAAATCCTTGCCCGTCGGCGCAAGAACAACCCGCTGCTGGTGGGTGAGGCAGGCGTGGGCAAGACGGCCATCGCCGAAGGCCTGGCCAAGCGCATCGTCGACGGCCAGGTGCCCGACCTGCTGGCGCAGAGCGTGGTGTATTCCCTCGACCTGGGCGCGCTGCTGGCCGGTACCAAATACCGTGGCGACTTCGAGAAGCGTTTCAAGGCGCTGCTCGGTGAGCTGCGCAAGCGCCCGCAGGCCATCCTGTTCATCGACGAAATCCACACCATCATCGGTGCCGGTGCAGCGTCGGGTGGGGTGATGGATGCCTCCAACCTGCTCAAGCCGCTGCTGTCGTCGGGTGAAATCCGTTGTATCGGCTCGACCACCTTCCAGGAGT
>NZ_BCBI01000099.1:0-11778 GCF_001320565.1 Pseudomonas sp. NBRC 111132 | reverse complement strand
CCTCACGGGGCAGTACATGCCTGGCATGCTGGTGCTGCGCAATGACGGCTTCAAGACCAGCGCCAGCCCGATCGTCGCGGTCACTGGCCTGGGTTCGTTGCTGATGGCCCCTTTCGGCTCACACGCCTTCAACATCGCCGCTATCACGGCGGCCATCTGCACCGGCAAGGAAGCCCATGAAGACCCGAGCAAGCGCTGGGTGGCGGGGATCGCTGCCGGTGTCTGCTACATCCTCGTGGGGGTGTTCGGCGTCACCCTGGCGAGTGTGTTCATGGCCCTGCCCGCCACCTTCATCACCACCCTGGCAGGCCTTGCACTACTGGGCACCATCGGCGCCAGCCTGGCCAGCGCAATGGCCGATGCCCGCTCACGCGAGGCCGCACTGATCACCTTCCTGGCAGCGGCTGCGAATATCAGCCTGCTCGGCATTGGCGGGGCCTTTTGGGGCTTGGTGATTGGCCTGCTGGCCCATGCTGCGCTGAACGGTCGCCTGCCCGGCTTCGGCGGCGCCTCCCGCTAACCGGGCTTCCACCTCCTTGCTGTGCGCCAAAGGCGCACGCCGTTCGACAGGTATCGACATGCCCCAAGCTGGCCCCAAGCTACTCACTCAAATTGCTGCCGTGCACTTCGTCAGCCATGTACACATCATGCTGATCCCGGCGCTACTGCCCGTGCTGCCTGGCCTGCTGGGGGTGGGCTTCGTCGAGCTCGGCGTAGCCCTGGCGGTGTTCAACATCGTTTCGGCCCTGGTACAGGCCCCGCTGGGTTATGCCGTCGACCACTATGGAGCGCGTAAAGTGCTCAAGGCCGGGCTGTTGCTGGGCAGCCTCAGCTTCCTGCTGCTGGCGGCCAGCCCCAGTCACGCGGTATTGCTGGTGGCAATGGCCATGGCCGGCCTGGCCAATGGCGTGTATCACCCGGCAGACTATGCACTGCTGGCCAATGGCATCGAGCCGGCACGCCTGGGGCGGTCGTTCTCTGTTCATACCTTCGCCGGCTTCCTCGGCTCGGCGGTTACGCCGGCACTTTTCCTCGGCATCGCCACCGTGTTCGGCACACCGGCAGCCCTGGCGGTGGGCGCGGTGTTCGGGGTAGCTGCGCTGCTGCTGATATCGATACCGGGCAGTGGCGTGTACCAGGCTGCCAGGCCTTGCAACAAAGAAGGCGCAGGCCCGGCGCCAACAACAGGCCGCCTGCGCGTGTTCACACCGATGATCGGCGTGCTGACGGTGTTGTTCATCCTGCTCAACCTGAGCACCAGTGCCATCGAGAAGTTTTCCGTAGCCGCCCTGATTCAGGGCCAAGGCCTGACACTGGCCTGGGCCAACACCGCACTCACCGCTTTCCTGCTGTGCAGCGCTGCCGGTGTACTGTGCGGTGGCGCCTTGGCCGACCGTACCCGGCGCCACGGTCTGGTGGCGGCGCTGGCCTTCGCACTGGCAGCGGCACTGACCGCGCTGGTGGCCCTGGGGCTGCTGCAGGGCTGGGCACTGGTGGTTGTATTGGGCGCCATTGGCCTGCTGACCGGGGTCATCGCCCCATCGCGGGACATGCTGGTCAAGGCGGCGGCGCCGCCAGGTGCCGAGGGCAAAACCTTCGGGCTGGTGTCGACCGGGTTCAACATCGGTGGCGCCCTCGGGCCGGTGGCGTTCGGCTGGATGCTCGACCAGCACCTGCCCAACGGGGTTTTCATCGCATCAGTCATGTTCATGCTGCTGACGGTGCTGCTGACGCTGGCGCAGGAGGCGTACCTGGCCAGGGCCCGCAACGCTGAACGACTGGCGCGCACCCTGTAGAAGCAGCCTTGCCCAGTCATTTCGATGGCTCAGTGTGCCGGGTTCGCATGCACCACTCGCCCGCCTGCCCCCGGCCGATTGACGAACAGCACATCCAGCACACTGTTGCGCAAGCCCTTCAGTGCATTCCAGTTCGCCGACGCATGCACGTACTTCTCGCGCAACAGCTGCTGCTCTTGCTCACTCAACCCCAGCTGGGTAACTTCTCCAAGGGCAAACGCATGCAACTTGCGGCTAATCGCCAGCAATTCATCCGGCACCCCATGTTCAGCCTGCCCGCCCAACGGCGCAAACGGCACGCCAGCCCGTACCGCCAACGCCCGCATCACGCTCAAGTACACCCGGGACAACTGCCCCGCCACCTGCCGCTCGCGGTACACCGCTGCGTACACCTGCTTTTGCGCCTCATCCGGTCGGCCGCCGGCAATCGGCTCCTCCCAGGTCGTTACTTGCGGCCTGGGTTCGCCCATATTGGCAAACGCCGAAGCCAGCAAGGCACTTGCCGTGGCATGCACGCGGCTCTGCTCGGCACGCATACCCACCGGCACACGCTGTGACTGCGGCTTGCACAGCAGTACCTGTTCCAACGTGGTTTCCGGGTACCCACCCCCTATATTCGAGTGCACGCCCGGCAGCACGATGTCGTGACCACTGCACACCAGCGGGAAGTTGTGCCGCAGCTCGTCCCCCGCCACCAGTTGCACCACCTGTCGGGCTATACCCGCAGCCAGCCCCAGGCGCAGGTTGCCATGGCGGCCGTTGGCGGGATCGAAGTCACCCTGCAACGGCGCGATGATCGCCGCTACGGTGTCGAACAGGCCGATAAAGTTGATCGAGGTTTCACACACCACCGGCAACACCCCGCCCGCGCCATCGTTCAGCAGGTTGGCCAGGTGCCGCACCGCCGCCGCTCCGCGGCTGATCCCGAACAGATCGAACTCGACCCGCTCCAGCAGTGCCTGCGGATGCGCCCGCTGCCACACCTGCAGTTGCTCGGCCATGCCCTGCAAAGCCTCGGCAACCCGCGCCTCGGCCCCCGTACGCCCACGCCCGGTGGCAGAGGCGTAGACATGGTCGGCTTCACCGGCCAGGGTGCCCACGCCCTCCACATATTGTTTCAAAAACGCCTGCGGGTCATTGGCATTGGCTGCATCTGCCGGATACAACGCATGCAAAAGGGCCACATTGCTCAAGGCATTGCCATAACTGCAGCCCTTGCTGCCCTGCTCATCCATCGCCGTGGCATTGTGCTGGTTGTTACCAGTGCCATCGAAGAACACGCCAAAACGCAGGGTGACCGGCGTTAGGGTTGGCGTGCTGCCGCTGCTCATTTTCATCATCGTGCCTTCTGCTTGCCCAAAAAGCACAAGCAGGCGCCAGCACACCGGCGCGGAACATCAGGCAATGGCCAGCCATACGTAAGACATTTCTGTAGCAGCACACCCCAGCGCGAAGATAAATTTACCCGCCGCCATTAGTCGCCGCCCCCCGGATGGATTAAAGTATCAGCCCTTGCCAGGGCAGCTGCCTTCAGCCGCCTCAGGCCCTCTACCAGGAACCGTCGCCGATGGAACACCGTGAAGCGCTGATCGCGCTGCGCACCTTTCTTTCTTCCCAGATCCTAGGCCAGGAGAAACTGGTCGAGCGGCTGTTGATCGTGCTGCTGGCCGACGGCCACATGCTGGTCGAAGGTGCCCCGGGCCTGGCCAAGACCAAAGCCATCAAAGAACTCGCCGAAGGCATCGAGGCACAGTTCCATCGCATCCAGTTCACCCCCGACCTGCTTCCGGCCGACATCACCGGCACAGAAATCTACCGCCCGGAAACCGGCAGTTTCGTGTTCCAGCAAGGGCCGATCTTCCATAACCTGGTGCTGGCCGACGAAATCAACCGTGCCCCGGCCAAGGTGCAGTCCGCGCTGCTCGAAGCCATGGCCGAGCGCCAGGTCAGCGTGGGCCGCAGCACTTACGACCTGTCGCCACTGTTCCTGGTCATGGCCACGCAGAACCCGATCGAGCAGGAAGGCACCTACCCGCTGCCCGAAGCCCAGCTCGACCGCTTCCTGATGCACGTAAAAATCGGCTTCCCCGACGCAGCGGTAGAACGGCGCATCCTGGCGCAGGCCCGTGGCGAAGCCCTGGGCGGCGAGACCAAGCCCGAGCGCCGGGTCAGCCAACAGGCCATCTTTGCCGCGCGCAAGGAAATCCTTGGCCTGTACATGGCCGATGCGGTGGAGGAATACCTGGTGCAGTTGGTCATGGCCACCCGCACCCCGGCCAAGTTCGACACGGAACTTGCCGACTGGATCGCCTACGGCGCCAGCCCGCGCGGTTCCATTTCGCTGGACCGTTGCGCGCGTGCCCACGCCTGGCTGGCCGGGCGCGACTTCGTCAGCCCCGAGGACATCCAGGCCGTGCTGTTCGACGTGCTGCGCCACCGCATCATCCTCTCGTTCGAGGCCGAGGCGGCAGGGATCGACCAGGACCGCGTGGTCCAGCGCATCCTCGACGTCGTCGCCGTTGCCTGAGCCCATGCCCACTGCGCAGCTGACCGAACCTGGCATCCGCATCGGCCTTGCCGAGCTGATCGATATGCGCCACCGCGTGCGCGAAATCCAGCTGTTTTCCAAGCCCGGCCAGCGCAGCCCGCTGGTGGGCCTGCACCATTCCAAGCTGCGTGGGCGCGGCGTGGACTTCGACCAGGTGCGCGTGTACCAGGCCGGCGATGATGTGCGCAACATCGACTGGCGGGTCACTGCACGTACCCAGGAACCGCACACCAAGCTGTTCCACGAAGAGCGCGAGCGGCCAATCTTCATCCTCGTCGAACAAAGCCAGCGGCTGTTCTTCGGTTCGGGGCTGATGTTCAAATCGGTGCTGGCGGCCCAGGCCGCCGCACTGTTCGGCTGGGCCGCGCTGGGCCACAACGACCGCATCGGCGGCCTGGTGTTCGGCGACAACGAACACCACGAAATCAAACCCCGGCGCAGCAAACAAAGCCTGCTGCAATTGCTCAATCGCCTGGCCAAGGTCAACCAGTCGCTGCACACCGAGGCCACGCCCGGGGCCGACAGCCTCGGCCTGGCCCTGCGCCGTGCCCGCGAAGTGCTGCGCCCCGGCAGCCTGGCCATCGTGATCTGCGACGAACGCTCGCTCAGCGCCCAGGTGGAACAGCACCTGGCCATGCTCTCGCGGCATTGCGACCTGCTGTTGTTGCCGGTGTCCGACCCGCTCGACCATGCCCTGCCCGCCGCCGGCCTGCTGCGCTTCGCCCAGCGCAGCGCCCAGCTGGAGCTGGACACCCTCGACGCCAACCTTCGCCAGGCCTACCGCCAACAGGCCGAAGCACGCATCGAGCGCTGGGAGGTGCTGGCGCAAAAGCTGCGGGTGATACTGATGCCACTGAGCACGCAAAGCGAAATGATCGAGCAACTGCGCGAGTACCTGAACGCCCAGCGCCCACGGAGCGCGTCATGAACCCGCTCGATCAATTGCACCCGCTGATCGCTCCGGCACCGATCAGCCTGTGGCCACCGGCACCGGGCTGGTGGCTGCTACTGGCCGTGTTACCGCTGCTGGGCTGGGGCCTGTGGCGGCTGCGTCGCTGGCGCCCGGGCAAGCGCCGCATCGTGCGCGCCGAGCAACCTCTGGACCCGGTGCGCGTGGAAGCCCTGGCCGAGCTGGCCCGCCTGCCACGCCCGTACGACGGCGCCCCGGCGGGCGCCTGGCTGCAACAGATCAACGCCCTGCTCAAGCGCCTGTGCCGCAACCACTACCCAGGCGCCAATAGCCACACGCTCAACGGCCGCCAGTGGCTGGCATTTCTCGACAACCGTTGCCCGGCCGCCGGCCTGACCCGCTGGATGGTACTGGTCGAAGGCGCCTACAAACCCGAGTGCAAACTCGACGACAAGGCCATTGCCGGGCTCAGCCAAGCCGTCGAAACCTGGATCCGCAAGCATGTTTGAACTGGCCTGGCCGTGGGTCTTCGCCCTGTTGCCGCTGCCTTGGCTGGCGCGCCTGCTGCTGCCGGCCGCCGACAGTGGCGAGCCGGTACTCAAGGTAGGCTTCCTCAGTGAACTGGAAGGCCTGGCCGGGCGCCGTGCGCGGCTTAACCTGCCAACCTGGCGCCAGCAGGCGCCGTTCGTCGTCATCTGGCTGCTGCTGCTGTGCGCTGCTGCTCGCCCGCAATGGCTGGGCGAACCGGTGCCAGTGGCCGCCAGCGGCCGCGACCTGCTGGTAGCGGTAGACGTGTCCGGGTCGATGGACTTCCCCGACATGCAGTGGAAAAACGAAGACATCAGCCGCCTCGACCTGGTCAAAGCGCTGATGGGCGATTTTCTGCAAGACCGTGAAGGCGACCGCGTGGGGCTGATCCTGTTCGGCAGCCAGGCGTACTTGCAGGCGCCGCTCACCTTCGACCGACGCACCGTGCGCACCTTCCTCGACGAAGCGCAAATCGGTATCGCCGGCAAGAACACCGCCATCGGCGACGCCATTGGCCTGGCGGTCAAACGCCTGCGCCAACGCCCGGCTCAAAGCCGAGTGCTGGTACTGATCACCGACGGTGCCAACAACGGCGGGCAGATCCACCCACTGACCGCCGCCCGCCTGGCGGCCCAGGAAGGGGTACGCATCTACACCATCGGTATCGGCGCCAACCCCGAAGCCAGTGGCACCCCCGGCCTGCTCGGCCTCAACCCGAGCCTGGACCTGGACGAGGCCGCCCTCAAGGAAATTGCCGACATCACCCACGGTGCCTACTTCCGCGCCCATGACGGCGCCGAGCTGGACGCCATCGGCGACACCCTCGACCAGCTGGAGCCGGTGGCCCAGCAACCGACCCAAGCCCGCACTGCTCAGGCCCTGTACGCCTGGCCATTGGCCCTGGCGCTGCTGCTCAGCGTGCTACTGGTCGTGGCCGTGCAGTGGCCCGACAACCTGCTGCAACGCCTGCTGCGCAAGCCGCGTTTCCTGCAGCCGCACCCCGAATGGCGCCAGCGTTTGAAGCGCCTGCGCTTGAGGAGGCGGCGATGATCGACCTATGGCCGCAATGGCTGCGTCCGCTCTGGTTGCTGGCGGTGCCCCTGCTCGGCTGGCTGCTGTACAAGCTGTGGCACCGGCGCAAACGCGCCGGGCGCTGGCAGATGATTTTGCCGCCCGCCTTCCATGGCGTATTGCTGGGCGGTGGCAGCGGCAGCACCAGCAAATTGCCGTGGATAGCCCTGGGCCTGGCCTGGGCGCTGGTGATCCTGGCCTTGCTCGGGCCCAGCTGGCAGCGCGTGGAAGAAAGCCGCCAACGGCCGGCCGACCCACTGGTGATCCTGCTCGAACTGACCCCGCAGATGCTCGCCGAAGACAGCCCGCCCAACCGCCTGGAACAGGCCCGGCGCAAAATCCTCGACCTGCTTGAACACCGCCGCGACAGCCAGACGGCGCTGGTGGTGTATGCCGGGTCCGCGCACACCCTGGTGCCGCTGTCCGACGACCTGGCCACCACCCGCAACTTGCTCGAGGCCATCGACCCATCGATCATGCCCAAACCCGGCCAACGCGCCGACCTGGCCGTGCAAAAAGGCCTGGCGCTGCTGGCCCAGAGCGGGCTCGGACAAGGCCGCCTGCTGCTGATCGCCTCGGCCCTCAGCGCGCCAGAGCGCCAGGGCATTGCCCAGGCCCTCGGCCGCCAAGGCCCAAGCCTGCTGATGCTGGGCATCGGCAGTCGAGAAGGCGCCCCCGTGCGCCAGGCCAACGGCGAATACCTCAAGGACGACCAGGGCGGCATCCTCCTGCCACGTCTGGACAGCGCCAGCCTCAAAAGCTTTATCAGCGGCACCGGCGGGCGCTACAGGCATGCCCGTATAGACGACCTCGACCTGCGCGGACTGGGCCTGTTCGACAACCCACGGGTCGGGCGCAATGACGGCCAGACCCTGCAGCTGGACAGCTGGGCCGACCAGGGTTACTGGCTGCTGATCCCATTGCTGCTGCTAGCCGCCTGTGCCGGCCGGCGCGGCTGGCTGTTCTGCCTGCCTCTGCTGCTGGCCTTGCCGCAGCCCAGCCAGGCTTTCGAATTCAACGACCTGTGGCTGCGCCCCGACCAGCAAGGCCAGCGGCTGCTGGAGCAAAATCGCCCGGCCAGCGCTGCGCGCCACTTCCAGGACTCGCAATGGCGCGGCATGGCCTTGTACCAGGCCGGCGACTATGCCGGAGCCGCCGAAGCATTTTCCCAAGGCGACACCGCAGCCGCCCACTACAATCGAGGCAATGCCCTGGCCCACAGCGGCGAACTGGAAGCCGCCCTGGACGCCTACGAGCAAGCCTTGGAGCGTCAGCCCGACCTGCAAGCCGCGCTGGACAACCAGGCACTGGTGCAACAACTGCTGCAGCAGCGTGAAGCCAAGGCCGAGGAACAACCGCCCAGCAGTGATGCCCAAGGCACACCTGGCAGCGAAACCGAAGGCAACAGCAGCTCGGCTGGCAGCCCGGCCCAAGGCACACCCGGCAACGACCAGGAAGCCAACGCCGAACAAGCCGGCGAAAGCAGCAGCAACAACCAAGCCGCACCCGGCAACCAGGCCGGGGGGGACGACAGCGTCATCCAGCCGCCACAGCGCCCGGTGTCCACCAACCTCGATACCGAACAGCGCCAGGCCCTGGAACAATGGCTGCGGGAAATCCCCGACAACCCGGCGGAGCTGCTGCGGCGCAAGTTCTGGTATGAACAGCAATTGCATCAGGAAAACCCACGAT
Source organism: Pseudomonas sp. NBRC 111132 (assembly GCF_001320565.1). Lineage (NCBI taxonomy): Bacteria > Pseudomonadati > Pseudomonadota > Gammaproteobacteria > Pseudomonadales > Pseudomonadaceae > Pseudomonas > Pseudomonas sp. NBRC 111132. The sequence continues at coordinate 3,233 of NZ_BCBI01000099.1, read as the reverse complement.
GAGTCGCTTCGGCGTCTTTCTCCTCACCCTGCTATGGGCCGTTCTGGCTCAGGCCGAACCGCTGCTGCAAGCCAGCGTCGACCGCACTCGCCTGGAGGCCGGCGAAAGCCTGGAACTGACCCTGGAAAGCCAGGACGTTACCCAGTTCGGCAAGCCCGACCTACGCGCCCTGGAAGGTGACTTCGAAGTGCGCGGCACGCGCCAGCTGAACAGCTTGCATACCCTCGACGGCGAAACCCGCGCCAGTACCCGCTGGATCATCACCCTGCTGCCACGGCGCAGCGGCAGCCTGCGCATTCCCGAGCTGCAACTGGGCCAGTCGCACAGCCAGGCCATCGAACTGCAAGTGCTGCAAGCCGATGCCAGCCGCCCGGACAGCGCCTCACAGGTGTTCATCGAGGCCACCCTCGACAGCAACGACGTCTATGTCCAGGCACAGGCCGTGCTCACCCTGCGCATCTACCACTCGGTAGCCCTGTACGACGACAGCAGCCTGACCCCGCTGCAACTGGAGAACGCCAAGGTCGAGCCACTGGGCGAATCGCGCACCTATGAAAAGGAAATCAACGGCGTGCGTCACGGCGTGATCGAAACCCGCTATGCAGTGTACGCCCAGCAAAGCGGCAGCCTCGACATCCCGCCACTGACGTTCACCGCCACGGCCGCCGCCAGCAACGACGAGGCGCCACAGGCCAACGGCACCGCCCGCGCCGGCCGCCAGGTACAGGTCAGCTCGCTGCCGTTGCGCCTCACTGTTCGGCCTATTCCGGCCGCCTGGCCCGCCGGCGTGCCGTGGCTGCCAGCGCGCAACCTGACCCTGGAAGAGCACTGGAACCCCGACCCCGGCAGCCAGAAGGTGCAAATTGGCGACTCACTGACGCGCAACATCACCTTGCGTGCCGAAGGCTTGTCCAGCACCCAACTGCCGCCGCTGCCGGCCACGGAGATCATCGGCCTGCGCCGCTACCCCGACCAGCCGCTGTTGCGCAACGAAATCAACGAACGCGGCATGACCGCCAACCGCGAAGAGCGCGAAGCCCTGGTGCCCACCCACGCCGGCACGTTGGCCTTACCGGCGCTGGAAGTGGCCTGGTGGAACACCCGCGAAGACCACTTGGAACACAGCAGTTTGCCAGCGCGCACCTTGAACGTGCAGGACAACCCGGCGCTGAGCGCCGACACCCCGGTGGGCGAAAACAGCAACGCCAGTACCCTGCTGTGGCCTTGGCAGCTAGCCACACTGCTGTTCGCCCTGACCACCGTGCTGGGCTTTGCCCTGTGGTGGCGCGCCCGCTCGCGGCCTGCGGTGCTGCGTGCCGCGCAGAACGGGCCAAGCCCGCGTACCCTGCTGGATGACCTCAAGCGCGCGTGCCAGGCCAACGACCCACAGGCCACGCGCCAGGCGCTGGATGCCTGGGCCCGGCAACAGCCGGAAACCCTGGCCGAGATGGCGGCGCGCTTCGTGCCGTTGTCGGATGCGCTGGATGGGTTGAACGGGGCGTTGTACAGCGAGTGTGGCCAATATTGGCAGGGGGAGGATTTGTGGCGGGCGATCGGGACGATTCCGCCGGCCGAGCAGGTGCTGTTGCCGGCGGGTGAGACCGGCACCTTGCCGCCGCTTTATCCCAAGTAACGCGCTGCCTGCACGATCCCTGTAGGCGCGGCCTTGTGTCGCGATTGGGCCGCACAGCGGCCCCACGCTTGGGTTACCATACCGCCCTTCCCCCGCTTGCCCGATTCGACACCAACAGGTCATCCATGCGTCTGTTTCATACCTCCGACTGGCACCTGGGCCAAAGCCTGCACGGCCAGGAACGCGACTTCGAACACGCCTGCTTCCTCGACTGGCTGCTCGGCCAGCTGCACCTGCGTCAACCCGATGCGCTGCTGATCGCCGGCGATATCTTCGACACGGTCAACCCGCCGGTCAAAGCCCAGGAACGCCTCTACGACTTCATCGTCCAGGCCCACGAGCAACAGCCCAAGCTGGACATCGTGATGATCGCCGGCAACCACGACTCGGGCTCGCGCATCGAACTGCCCGCCGCGCTCATGCGGCGCCTGCGCACCCATGCCCTGGGCCGTGTGCACTGGCTGGACGAAGGCCAGCTGGATGCCGAGCGGCTGCTGATTCCGCTGACCAACGGCCGTGGCAAGGTCGCTGCCTGGTGCCTGGCCCTGCCTTTCCTGCGCCCGGCTGAAGTGACCGGCCCGCACCTGGGTGACGACTACCTGCAAGGCATCACCCAGGTGCACCAGCAACTGATCGCCGCCGCGCAAAAAAAGCGCAAGAAAGACCAGGCGCTGATCGCCATCAGCCATGCACACATGGCCGGTGGATCCGTGTCGGAAGACTCCGAGCGCAGCCTGATCATCGGCAATGCCGAGGCGCTGCCGGCCAAGCTGTTCGACAAGGCCATCAGCTACGTTGCCCTGGGCCACCTGCACAAACCGCAGAAGGTCAACCGCGAAGAGCGTATTCGCTACAGCGGCTCGCCGATTCCGCTGTCGTTCGCCGAAATCAACTACCCACACCAGGTGCTGGAAGTGGAGCTGGACGGCGCTGGCCTGGTCAGCGTCGAACCGCGCCCGGTACCGCGCGCGGTAGCCCTGCAACGGGTGGGCCCGGCACCGTTGGGCGAGCTGCTGCAGCAACTGGCCGACCTGCCGGTGATCGACCTGCTCGAAGACCCCAACCGCCAACCCTGGCTGGAAGTGCGGGTTGTTCTGGACGAGCCGCAACCCGACCTGCGCCAGCAAATCGAAACCGCGCTGGAGGGTAAGGCGGTACGGCTGATCCGCATCAGCGCCGAATACGCTGGCCGCACCAACGCCGAAGATGACGACTTGGCCTTTGTCGAACTGGCCCAGATGACCCCGCAAGATCTGTTCAGCCGTGCCTGGGAGCAAGCCTACGGCAACCCCGCCGACGAGCAGGCGCTGGCCGACTTCGCCCTGCTGTTGCAGGACGTGCAGCAGGAAGAGGAACAGCCATGAAGATTCTCGCCATCCGCCTGAAGAACCTGGCATCGCTGGCCGGCCCGGTCGAAATTGACTTCACCGCAGAACCCTTGGCCAGCGCGGGCCTGTTCGCCATCACCGGGCCGACCGGTGCCGGCAAGAGCACCCTGCTCGACGCCTTGTGCCTGGCGTTGTTTGGCACCGTGCCACGGCTCAATGACATCGGCCGAGAGGCCAAGGTGCCGGATGCCGACGGCGAAATCCCCACGTCA